>JAURXS010000159.1 GCA_030654305.1 bacterium
CTGGGCGCCCTGATGGCCGCCTCGCACGCCCTGGAGGCTGGCTGGGACGTGCTCTATCTGGGAGCCAGCCTGCCGGCCGAGGAGATCGCCGGCGCCGCCGCCAGCCGTCGGGCGCGCGCCGTCCTTCTGAGCCTGGTCTACCCCGCTGCCGATCCGAACGTCGACGCAGAGCTTCGCCAACTGCGGCGGCTCCTGGAACCTGACGCGGTCCTGCTGGTGAGCGGGCAGGCCGCGGCCAGCCACGGCCCGCTCCTCGCGGAACTGGGAGCGCGAATGATCCGGGACCCGGAGTCCTTCGATCACGCCCTCAACGCGCTGTAATAAAATCATTTACAAAATTCGCTGACGCTGGGGGGGGCCTGCTCCCCCCATCCCCACCCCCCTTTGTTCATGTTTGTATATAAAATGTGTAGATATGCTCTTGACAAATTCGATACAATCGTCGATCATGGTGTCACGGGCGGGGAACGCCGCCCGGATCGCGAACAACGAGATCACCACAAGGGAGAGAACGATATGAAGCACCGCAACCTGCTGACGACCATCGCCCTGGGCACGATCCTCGCCGCTTCGGCGTCGCCGGCCCTCGCGGATTCCTGCAAGGACGGAACCAAGGCGACCCATGCCTCCGCCACCGCGACCACGACGATCTTCAAGACCGCCGAGCAGGCCGGCTTCACCACGCTGGTCGCGGCCGTGAAGGCCGCCGGCCTCGAGGACGTCCTGAACGGCAAGGGCCCGTTCACGGTCTTCGCGCCGACGGACGAGGCCTTCGCCAAGCTGCCGGCCGGCACGGTCGAGTCGCTGCTGAAGGACCCCGCGGCCCTCAAGAGCATCCTGCTGTACCACGTCGTGTCCGGCGAGGTCATGGCCGCCGATGTGGTGAAGCTCACCGAGGCCGCGACGGTCAACGGCGCGAAGGTGTCCGTCGACGCGACCGAGGGTGTCCGGATCAACGGCGCCCGCGTGGTCAAGGCGGACGTGAAGGCCAGCAACGGCGTCATCCACGTGATCGACACCGTCCTGCTGCCCAAGAACTAAGAAACCAACCGGCGCCCGCGCGGCGCCTCAGTCGAGGGAGAGAACCATGATGAACGACAAGAGCCTCAAGACCCTGCTGGCGGTGATGGCCGCCCTGACGATGGGCCTGGGCCTGACCGGCTGCAGCGACGACGACAACCCGAATGATCCCGGCCTGGGCGACGGTGCCAAGCTGCGGGTCGTGCACGCCTCGCCGGACGCCCCGGCGGTGGACGTCTACGCCGAGGGCGTCGCGACGCCCCTGATCGCCGGTCTCGACTACACCGAGACCAGCGCCTACCTGGACCTCGATCCGGGCACTTACAACATCCAGCTGCGGGCCGCGGGCGCGGCGCCCACGTCCGAGCCCGCCTACGAGACCGGCGCGCTGACGGTTCCCGCGGACGCGGTCATCACGGCCGTGGCCGTCGGGCTGCTGGGCAGCACCGCGGGGGCCGACGCCTTCCGCGTGCTGCCGCTCGTGGAGGACTTCGCCGCGCCCGGCGCGGGGCAGGCGGTCGTGCGCATCGTGCACGGCGCCGCCGATGCTCCCACCGTGGCGATCGACGTCGGCAACGACGGCACCCCCGAGATCACCGGTTTCGCGCGCTTCGCCGAGACTGGTCCGGCGGGTGTCGCGCTGCCGGCGGGTTCGCCGCTCGCGGTCGGCATCTGGGCGGGATCCCCCCTGGCCCGCGTGACCGCCTTCACGACCCCGGCGCTGCCCGAGGCCGAGATCTTCCTGATCGCCACCGGCCTGCTCGGCTCGTCTGCGAGCGCGCAGGACGGTTTCGGCCTGCTGGCCGTCGGACCGGCGGGCACCGTCGGCCTGATCCGCCAGAACCCGGTCGTGTTCGTGCTGCACGCTTCGCCGGACGCTCCGGCCGTCGACGTCTTCGTCGGGGGCACCGAAACCGAGCTGGTGGACGGTCTGTCCTTCGGCGAACTCTCTCCCCCGGTCCAGGTGCCCCCGGCGTCCTATTCCCTGGACGTCAAGGTCGCGGCCGGCGGCGCCCTGGCGGCCACCGTCGCGACGCCCGCCCTCGTGGCCGGCGAGCGCTACCTGGCCGTCGCGTCGGGTTTCGTGGCCGCGGAGGGGATCGAATTCACCCTGCTGGCCTACGCCGACGACTTCGGGAGCGCCGGGGATCCGCTGGTCCGGGTGGTCCACGCCTCGCCCGACGCGCCGGCCGTCGACGTGGGCGTCTGGAACGGCGCGACGCTGACCCCGGTCGGCGCCTTCACCGACCTGGCGTTCGGCGAGGCCTCGGCGCCGGCGGGCACGGCCCTGCCGGCCGCGGCCTTCACCATCGGCGTCGCCGCCACGGGCACCGGCACGCCCGCGGCCACCTTCGACCTCGCCCCGACGGCCGGGCTGCGCGCCTTCGCCGTGGCGGGCGGGTCGCTGGCCGGCACGGGCGAGTCCTTCCGACTGCTGCTGGTGGTGGCCTCCAGCTACCCGTGGCAGGTGCTCGAGGTGCTGCCGAACCCGTAACGCGGCGGCCGATCCACGAGAGGGCCGGACCCGTCGCGGGTCCGGCCCTCGACCTTTCCCAGCCGTTCGCCGCGCTCCGCGTCTTGCGCGCTTGCCGGTAGCCGTCGCCGTGATAAGCTGACCCCGATCCTGGAACGCACGACGAGCGCGTCCCCGCGGACGCCGGCGAAAGGCACGTCATGTCCCGTCTCACCCAGCGCCGCCCGACGAAGGCCGCGCAGCCCCCCGGCACCGTCGAGTACGTCGGGAAGCACAAGGTCGAGAACGTCGGGATCACGGTCCTCGACTACGGCCCCGCGAGCTGCCGGGAATCCACGCCCGGCACGCTCGCCGAGCTGCTCCCCCACCGCGACAGCGAGTCCGTCACCTGGATCGACATCGACGGGCTGCACGACACCGCGCTGCTGCAGGGCCTCGGGGCGCACTACGGTTTCCACCCGCTGGTCCTCGAGGACGTCGTCAACACCCACCAGCGCCCGAAGCTGGAGGACTACGGCGACTACCTGTACATCGTGGTGCGGATGCTGAGCTACGACGCCGAAAAGCGGGAGCTGGGCAGCGACCAGGTCAGCCTGCTGCTGGGGAAACGCTACGTGTTCTCGCTCCAGGAAAGCTGGGGCGACGTCTTCGACCCCGTGCGCGAGCGGATCCGCAACGGCAAGGGGCGCATCCGCGGTCACGGGCCGGACTACCTGGCCTACGCCCTGCTGGACGCGGTGGTCGACAACTACTTCGTGATCCTCGAGCAGCTGGGCGAGGAGATCGAGGAGCTGGAGACCCTGCTCGTCGAGAATCCCCGGCCGGAGCAGCAGCAGGCCGTCCACCAGCTGAAGCGCGAGATGATCCTGCTGCGCAAGAGCGTGTGGCCGCTGCGCGAGGTCCTCTCGGGCCTGGAACGCACGGAGTCGGAACTGCTGCAGACCGAGACCCGCGTCTTCGTCCGCGACGTCTACGACCACGCGGTCCAGGTCATCGACGTGGTCGAGTCGTTCCGCGACATGCTGTCGGGCCTGCAGGACCTGTACCTCTCGAGCATCAGCAACAAGATGAACGAAGTCATGAAGGTGCTGACGATCATCGGCACGATCTTCATCCCGATCACCTTCCTGGCGGGCGTCTACGGCATGAATTTCACCCACTTCCCGGAGCTGAACTGGAAGTGGGGCTACGCCGGCTTCTGGGCGGTCTCGCTGGCCGTCGGCGGCGTCATGCTGTCGTTCTTCCGGCGGCGCAAGTGGCTGTGACGACGGGCGCGTGCAACCCCGGCCCGCCGGCTGCGTCGGTAGCGCGCAACGTGCCCGCGCCGACGCCCCCGCAACCCGAGCTCTGGAGATCGACATGCGACGCCTGCTGCTGGTCCTGACGCTGATCGCCGCCCCGCTCACCGCCCTCGCCGGCCACGAGGCGGGCGCCCGCTTCGACGTGGGCGTTCCCCAGGGAGATTTCGCCGACAACCTGGAGGACCCCGGCTTCGGCCTGGTGGGCCACTACGCCTGGAGCCCCGCGCCGGCCTTCGCGGTGGGCGCGGGCCTGGGCTTCATGATCTACGGCAGCGAGACGCGCGTCGTCGAACTGCCGCTGGTCGAGGACGTGGACCTGACCACGACCAACAACCTGGCCGCCTTCCACCTCCTGATGCAGCTGCGGGCGCCGCGCGGCCCCGTGCGCCCCTACCTCGAGGGCCGCTTCGGCGGCCAGTACCTCTGGACGGAGTCGAAGCTCGAGGACCAGGGCCGCTGGGACGACGACGAGGTCGGCAAGGAAGTGAACTACGACGACTTCGCCCTGGTCTACGGCGGCGGCGGCGGCCTGCTGATCGGCCTGCGCTCGCCCCGGCCGACCGACCGGAAACCCTGGGCCATCGACCTGGACGTCAAGGCCCTGTGGCTGTCCGGCGAGAAGGCCCACTACCTGACCGAGGGCGACATCGACCTCGTCGGCGACCGGCCCGTCTTCGATCCCTCGGAGTCGGAGACCGACCTGCTGCACGTCGAGGTCGGCGTGAACATGCGCTTCTGAAACGAATCGAGCCGACGATGAAGATCAGGACCGCGCCGTCGACGACGGCGCTGATGCTGGCGCTGGCGACGGCGGGCTGCGGCGGGCGCGAGGCGCCGGTCGATCCCGCCCACCTCGCCGAGGTCGAGTCCCGGCACGCCGCGCGCATCGAGCGCCTGCGCGACGAAGCGGGATGGCTGACCCTCGTCGGCCTGCACCCCCTGCGCGACGGCGTCAACACGGTGGGCTCGGCCGAGGACGCGGGCGCGCGGCTGCCCGCGACGGCGCCGGCGCGCCTCGGCGTCGTCACCGCGGACGCGGCGGGCTTCGCCTTCGCGGCCGACCCCGACCTCGACCCCGGGGCCCGCGTCTACCAGCTCGTCGACGGCGACACCGTCGCGGTGACGTCCGTCGCCATGGCGCCGGACGTCCCCGGCCCGCCGACCGTGCTGCGCACGGGATCGCTGCTCTTCCAGGTCATCGTGCGCGGCGGCCGCGGCTTCCTGCGCGTGAAGGACCGCGAGAGCGAGGTCCGGCGCGGGTTCACGGGCATCGAGCGCTACCCGGTGGGCGGGCGCTGGCGCGTGACGGCCCGGCTCGAGCCCCACGACCCCCCGCGCGGGGTGATGGTGCCCGACGTGCTGGGCAACCTCGAGGAGTCGCCGAGCCCGGGGACCCTGGTGTTCGAGCTGGAGGGCCGCGAATGCCGGCTCACGCCGATGGGCGGTCCGGGCGAGGAGCTGTTCATCGTCTTCGCCGACGCGACCAGCGGCGACGAGACCTACGGCGGCGGCCGCTTCCTGTCGGCCGACCCGCCGCGCCCCGACGGGACCGTCGTGCTGGACTTCAACCTGGCGACCAACCCGCCCTGCGCCTTCACGCCGTACGCGACCTGCCCCCTGCCCCCGCAGGGCAACCGGTTGGCGGTGGCGGTGCGCGCCGGCGAGAAGTCCTGGGGGAGCCACTGACCCGGCCGCCGCCGCGTCGTTGCGCGTCGGGCGCCCGGCTGTATCATGCAACGAGGCTAACGGCACGCTCTCCGACCCAGCGAACGGAACACGCATGATCATCGCGGTCCTCAGCGACATCCACGCCAACCTCGAGGCGCTCGCCGCCGTCGTGGCCGACGCCCGCCGCGAAGGGGCCGGCCGTTTCGCCTGCCTCGGCGACGTCGTCGGCTACAACGCCGATCCGGTCGCCTGCGTCGATCTCGTGCGCGGGCTGCCCTGCCTGCCCTGCATCCGCGGCAACCACGACGAGATGGCCGCCGGCGACCGGCCCCTGCTGGGCATCAACCGCCAGGCCTTCGCCGCGATGACCTGGACCCGCCTCCAGCTCGACGAGGAACGCCGTGCCTGGCTCGGCGGCCTGCCGCTGCTCCACGAGGAGCCCGACGCCGCCTACGTCCACGCCTCCCTCCACGAACCGGCCGCCTGGCACTACGTGCACGACGCGCAGGAGGCCGCGGCCAGCTTCGCCGGCCAGTCGCCGCGCGTCTGCTTCATCGGCCACTCCCACCAGCCCGGCGGCTGGCGCGACGACGGCCACGGCGCGGCGCGGGGCCAGGGCGAGTCGTTCGAACTCGCCGCCGGCGAGCGCTGGCTGGTGAACGTCGGCAGCGTCGGCCAGCCCCGCGACCACGACCCCCGCGCCTCCTACGCCCTCTACGACGCCGACGGTGGCCGCGTGCACCTGCGCCGCGTCGCCTACGACATCGCGGCGGCCCAGGCCAAGATCCTGGCCGCCGGCCTGCCCGAACAGCTCGCCAAACGACTCGGCTGACCGGAGTCAGCGCTTCAAGCGATCGCGGTACCGGTCGCGGAACTTCTCGAGCTTGGGATCGATGACGATGCGGCAGTAGGGCTGCGACCGGTTGTTGGCGTAGTAGTCCTGGTGGTCGACCTCGGCGGGGATGAAGGCGTCCAGCAGCCCGATGCGCGTCACGGGGGGACGCGGGTAGAGGCCGGCCGCCGCGACCTCGCCCTTGACCCGCTCCGCCGTGCGCAGCTGGTCCTCGTCGTGGGCGAAGATCGCCGAGCGGTACTGCGGGCCCGTGTCGGCGCCCTGCCGGTCGGGGGTCGTGGGATCGTGGATCGTGAAGAAGACGGCCAGCAGTTCGGCGTAGGAGATGACCGCCGGGTCGAAGGACACCTGCACGACTTCGGCGTGGCCGGTGGTCCCGGTGCAGACTTCCCTGTAGGTCACGGGACCCGGGCCGCCGCCGGCGTAGCCGGAGACCACGCGGCTCACGCCCGCCAGTTCCTGGAACACGGCTTCGAGGCACCAGAAGCAGCCTCCGGCGAGGGTGGCGGTCTCGGTGCGCGGCGGGGCAACGGCGTCGGTCACGGCGGGACTCCTTGCGGGGATGAGGACCAGCGCGGCCGCGAGAGCGGCGGCAACGGCGTTTCGAGCTAACATGACGACTCCTCGTGATAGGGGCGAGGCACAGGATAATCACGGGCACGCCGGAGCCGCGACTGGCCCGCCCCTTGCAAACCGGTGGGATACCAGCCACCCGAGCCCGGAGCGACCGGACATGACGCAGGAGACCGGAGAGCTGACGACCGTCAGGGATCTGTTCCTGAACCGCGAACTGAGCCTACTGGAGTTCCAGCAGCGGGTGCTCGAGGAGGCCCGCGACCCGTCCAATCCCCTGCTGGAGCGCGTCAAGTTCCTGGCCATCCTGGGGTCGAATCTCGACGAGTTCTTCATGGTCCGGGCGGGCGGGCTGAGCATGCAGCAGCAGTCCGGGGTCGTGGATCTGTCGCTGGACGGGCTGACCCCGGCCACCCAGCTGGCGGCCATCCGCAAGCGGGCCTTCCAGCTCATGACCGAGGCCACCCGCCACCTGCACGAGGAACTGCTCCCCGAGCTGAAGCGGGCCGGCGTCCACATCCTCGACTACGCGGACCTCAACGAGAAGCAGCGCGGCCAGGTCGAGCGCTACTTCCAGCAGATCGTCTTCCCGGTGCTCACGCCCCTGGCCCACGACCCCGGCCATCCCTTCCCCCACATCTCCAACCTCAGCCTGAACATGGCCGTCATGGTGCGCAACCTCGACGGTGAGGTGCGCTTCGCCCGCGTGAAGGTGCCGGCCACGCTGCCGCGGCTGGTGCCCATCAAACGTTCCTCGGGCGGTTTGAAGCGTGACTGGACCGAGCCCCGCAACCACTACTTCGTGTGGATCGAACAGGTGATCGCCGCCCACCTGGGCGAGCTCTTCCACGGCATGGAGCTGCAGGAGGCCCACCCCTTCCGGGTGACCCGCAACGCGGACTTCGAGATCCAGGAGCTGGAGGCCAGCGATCTGCTGGAGACGATGGCCGCCAGCGTCAAGGAGCGGCAGTTCGGCGACGCGGTGCGCCTGGACGTCTCTCCGGAGATGCCGGCGGAGATCCGCGGCATCCTGACGCGCAACCTCGGGCTCGTGGATCGCGACGTCTACGTCCTGCCGCGCCCCCTCGGCCTGGCCGGCCTCGCTCAGGTCTACGACGTGGACCGCTACGACCTCAAGTTCCCCGCCTACACGCCGAGCGTGCCGGCGCCGCTGCGCGCCGATACGCGCGAGGGCGACATCTTCGCCGCGATCCGCCAGGGCGACCTGATGGTGCACCACCCCTACGACTCGTTCGAGCCCGTGGTGGAGTTCCTGGAAGCGGCCGCCCGCGACCCCCGGGTCATGGCCATCAAGCAGACGCTCTACCGCGTGGGGCGCGACTCGCCGGTGGTCAAGGCCCTGCTGAGGGCCCGCCGCGACCACCACAAGCAGGTGGCGGTGCTGGTGGAGCTGAAGGCCAGATTCGACGAGGACAGCAACATCGGCTGGGCGCGGATGCTCGAGCACGAGGGCGTTCACGTGACGTACGGCCTGCTGGGCCTCAAGACGCACTGCAAGGTGCTGCTGGTCGTGCGGCAGGAGGGCGACGACATCCGGCGCTACGTCCATCTGGGCACCGGCAACTACAACCACGCGACGGCCCGCGCCTACGAGGACCTCGGGATGTTCACCTGCGATCCCGAGATCGGCGCCGACGCCACCGACCTCTTCAACTACCTGACCGGCTACTCGGCGCAGAAGAACTACCGCCGGCTGATCGTGGCGCCGGTCAACATGCGCGAGCGCCTCGAGGAACTGCTGCGGCGCGAGATCGCCCACGCCCGCGCCGGCGCGAAGGCGCGGCTGGTGCTGAAGATGAACTCGCTGGTCGACCGCCGGATCATCCTGCTGCTCTACGAGGCTTCACGGGAGGGCGTGCAGATCGATCTGATCGTGCGCGGCGTCTGCAGCCTGCGGCCGGGCGTCGCCGGGCTGAGCGAGAACATCCGCGTCACGAGCATCGTCGGGCGCTTCCTCGAGCACAGCCGGATCTTCTTCTTCCGCAACGGCGGCGACGAGGAGATCTACGCGGGCAGCGCCGACCTCATGACCCGCAACATCGACCGGCGCGTGGAGGTGCTGTTCCCGGTGACCAGCCCGGCGCTGCGGCGCTACCTGCGCGACGACGTGCTCGGCGTCTACCTCGCCGACGACGTCTCCAGCCGCACCATGCTGCCCGGCGGCGGCTACACGCGCAACCGTCCCGCCGAGGGCGAGGAGCCGGTGCAGGTCCAGCGCCGCCTGCTGGAGAGCCGCGGCGGTCTCTGGCGCCGCTGATCCGGCATCAGAGCGGCAGATCCCGGTCCGCCAGGCCCAGGCAGGTCCCCACCGACCGCGCCGCGTGGAGCCAGGGATGCCCGGGCGGCACGGTCTTCTTGCGGCCGGCGACCTGGTCCAGGGGCACCGGCACGATCTCGCTCCCCCGCACCGCCGTCATCACGTTCACGACCCCTTCGGCCAGCAGGTCGGCGGCCTTCACGCCCAGGCGCGTGCACAGCAGGCGGTCGGTCGGGGTCGGCCCGCCGCCGCGCTGGACGTGGCCCAGCGCGGTGACGCGCGCGTCGGTCCCGGTCAGCATCTGGAGCTTGCGCGCGAGGCTGGTGGCCAGGGACTCGTGCACCAGGCGGCGGCCGTGCAGGTCGTCGTCCGCCTCGGGCGCGGCCGCTACCTTCGGCGCCCCGTTCTTGCGCGCCAGGCGCGCCGCGGCGTCCTGCTCGCGCGTGAGAGCCCCCTCGGCCACGACGATGATGGAGAAGCGCTTGCCGAAGCGGCGCTGCCGCTCCAGCAGGTAGTCCTTCACCACGTGCAGGTCGTAGGGGATCTCCGGGATGAGGATGACGTCGGCGCCGGCGGCCAGGCCAGCGCCGAGCGCCAGCCAGCCGGCGCTGTTGCCCATGACCTCCACCACGATGATGCGGTCGTGGCTGGTCGCGGTGGTGTGCAGACGGTCGATGGCCTCGGCGGCGATCGTCATGGCCGTGTCGAAGCCGAAGCTGACATCGGTGCCGAACACGTCGTTGTCGATGGTCTTGGGCAGCGTCAGCACGTCCAGGCCGCCGGCGCGCTGCAGGTGGTGGGCGTTCTTCTGGGTGCCGTTGCCGCCCAGGCAGACCAGGCACTCGATGCCGTGGCTGCGGGCGTTGGCCACCGCGACGGCGGTCATGTCCAGGACCTGGTCGCCCATCAGCATCTTGTTGGGCTTGTCGCGGCTGGTGCCGAGGATCGTGCCGCCGAGGGTCAGGACGTTGCTCAAGGACTGGGTATCGAGGCGCTGCACGCGGTTCTCCACGAGCCCGCGGAAGCCGTCGCGGACCCCGATCACCTCCATGCCGTAGCGCTGGATGGCGGCCTTGGTGATGCCGCGGATGGCGGCGTTGAGGCCGGGGCAGTCGCCGCCCGAGGTGAGGATGCCGAGGCAGCGGATCTGCGGGGGATTCCCGTTCATGTCGCGTCCCGTCCGGTCTGGGAAAGGCGGCGGCCGCCACCGGTCGTGGCGGCCGTCGGGCACATCATAGGAAGTTCGCGGGCGCGGGCAAGCGCCCTTTACCGGGCCAGCTTCGTGGCCAGCGCGACACCCTCTTCCACCGTGGCGATCCGGCCCGCGAGCTGCGCCTCGTAGCATTCGTCGAGGAGCGTCTTGAACCCCGGGCCGGGCGCGAGCCCGAGCCCGATCAGGTGGCGGCCGAGGACCAGCGGCTGCGGTGGCGCGTCGCGAACGTCCAGGGCCGCGGCGCGTTCCAGCAGCCAGTCGCCGGCCGGGAAGCCCGGTCCGGCGCCGTCGCCGCGGCCGAGGCGGTCGGCCCGGGCGACGCGCACCAGGCGGTCGATCCGGCCCACGCGGTGCGCGAGTCGTCGGATCGCGGCGTCGCCCGCCGCGGCGCGGTGCAGCTCGTAGGGACGGGAGTGCTCGCGCACCAGCGGCACGACCTGCTCGACGAGGTCGCGTTGCGGCGTCAGCCGCGCCAGCAAGGCGCGCGCGGGCGCCTCCCCGGCCTCGAGGTGCCCCGGCGAGCGCAGGCGCCCGTCGGCGAAGCGGGTCGTGGCCGGCTTGCCCAGGTCGTGGCAGAGCACGGCCAGCCCGACGATGAGGTCCTCGCGCTCGTCGCCCGTGCGCTCGGCAGCGAACGCGTCCAGGCAGAGTCCGGTGTGGATCCAGGCGTCCCCCTCGGGGTGCCACTCGGGATCCTGCGCGCAGCCGACGAGGGCCGCGAGTTCCGGGAAGTGGTCGAGCCAGCCGGTGTCGCGCAGGAACGCGAGGCCCAGGGACGGGCGCGCGCCCAGCAGCAGGAGCTTCCGCCACTCCTCGAAGATCCGCTCGCGGGCCAACCCCTCGGGATCCAGGCCGCGGCAGGCGGTCACGGTCTCCGGATCGGCGGTCAGCTCGAAACGCGCGACGAGCTGCATGCCGCGCAGCACGCGCAGCGGGTCCTCCGCGAAGCGCTCCGAGACCCGGCGCAGGACGCGCCGCTCCAGGTCGCCGCGGCCGCCCACCGGGTCGACGACCTCGCCGGTCAGCGGGTCGTAGGCGATGGCGTTGAGCGTGAAGTCGCGCCGCAGCGCGGCCTCCCGCGGCGTCAGGTCCGGATCGGACTGCACGAGGAACCCGCGGTGGCCCAGCCCCGCCTTCGACTCGCGGCGCGGCAGCGAGACGTCGACCGGCGCGCCGCGCAGCTTCAGCACGCCGAAGGCGCGGCCCGTGCGGTCCAGGTCGTGGCGCGACGACAGCAGCGATTCGAGCCGCTCGGGCTCCACCCCGTAGACCTCGAGGTCGTGGTCCACGGGCGCGCGCTCCAGCAGCGCGTCGCGGACGCAGCCGCCCACCAGCAGGGCGCGGCCGCCCTCGTCGCGCACGGCGCGGCAGACGTCCAGCACGACGTCGCGCACGCCATCATCGACCGGCTGCCAGCGCATGAACGTGTTCCTCCCTCGCGCCATCATCACCGCAACGGCGGCGGCTGGCAACAGCGCACGGCCGGAAAAGAACGAGGAGGGAAAAGACGAGGGCGGCCGCGCGGCCGCCCCCGTCCCGGACCCCCTCGATAGACCGAGGTCAGTACATCGCCTTGACG
The DNA here is from genome assembly GCA_030654305.1 of bacterium. Lineage (NCBI taxonomy): Bacteria > bacterium. Next base: position 11,960 of record JAURXS010000159.1, read on the forward strand.
CTGCCCCACGCCGCGGTCGTCGCGGGGACGGCGCCGCAGTTCTGGATGATCGTCGCGGTGCCGCGCTCGGACGCGACGTACCAGTCGCCGTCGCCGGCGAACTGGTAGCGGTAGGTGTAGTGGTAGGCGCCCGCGGGCAGGTAGGTGGTCATCCACACCACGTACTCGTCGTTGTTGCCCACGTCCACGTTGTAGACGGCGGGCAGCCACAGCCAGCTGGCGTCCGGGGTCGAACCGACGGGGCCGAAGCCCAGCTCGGCGGTGATGCCCGCGCCTTGGCCCGGGGAATCGGTCACGCCGGACTTCCACACCTGGCCGAAGAACCCGGTGCCGGTGCAGGCCGGGTCGGTGGCCTCGAAGGGCCACTGCAGGTTGCCCCAGCCGATCGAGGAGGCGGAGGCGGCACCGGCGGCACCGACGAGCGCGATCACCATCAGGCCCATCGTTAACTTTTTGAACATCGTGTCCCCCATTCGGTGCGGGTATGTCGGAGTCTTAGCGGGCTGGTCCCGATGACCGCGGCTCGAACTCTGATACCAATTACAACATATTTTCATGAAACAGTCAAGAAACAAGCCTATTGTGCGAATAATTGCTATTTTAGACACCAGGAGACGTTTGGGTGGGCGACCGGCCATGGCCTATAATGGCAACCACTTCTGCCCCGGGAGGACCCCGTGCCCGCTCGTCGCCGTCCCTCGCGCCCCCGATCGTCGCCCGCCCGGTTCGCCGGTTGCCTGCTCCTGCTGCTGGGGCTTTCCCCGCTCGCCGCCCGGGCAGCCCCCGAGCCGCTGGCCGAATCGCTCGGGGCCGGCATCGTCCGCTTCCATGCCGACGCGGCGGCCCGCGACGCGGCCGCCCCCTCCCTGTCGATGATCGCGGTCCGGCCGTCGCCGGACGCCGCGCCGACGGTGCGCCCGGAGTTCTACCGCGTCGAAGGCCGCGCCGCCGCGCGCATCGCGATCCCCGCCGGCACCGATCTCTACGGCACCGGCGAGGTCTTCGGCCCCCTGCGCCGCAACGGGACCCGCACGGTCTGCTGGAACCACGACGCCTACGCCTACGGCGGCGACACGCCGCACCTGTACCAGTCGCACCCCTGGGTGCTGGCGGTGCGGCCGGACGGCACCGCCTTCGGCGTGCTGGCCGACACGAGCTGGCGCACGCTGATCGACCTGACGTCGGGCATCCTGTTCGTGGCCAACGGCCCGCGCTTCCCCGTGGTGGTCGTCGACCGCGAGTCGCCGCAGGCGGTGCTGCGCGGCCTGGCCGAGCTGTGCGGCACCATGGACCTGCCGCCCCTGTGGTCCCTGGGCTACCACCAGTGCCGCTACTCGTACACGCCCGACGACCGCGTGCGCGAGATCGCCCACGAATTCCGCGCGCGCGATCTCCCCTGCGACGTCGTCTGGCTGGACATCGACTACCTGGACGGCAACCGCTCCTTCACCTTCGACCCCGTCGCCTTCCCCGACCCCGCCCGGCTCGACGCCGACCTCGACGCCCTGGGCTTCCGCACCATCGCGATCATCGACCCGGGCATCAAGCGCGAGCAGGGCTACGCCGTCTTCGACTCGGGCGAGACGGTGGACGCCTGGGTCCGCACCTACGACGGCGCGCCGTACGTCGGCCGCGTCTGGCCCGGCGACTGCGTCTGGCCCGACTTCACCAACCGCCGTGTGCGCGCCTGGTGGGGCGGCCTGTACGCGGACTTCCTCGCGACGGGGATCGACGGCGTCTGGAACGACATGAACGAGCCCGCGGTCTTCAACGTGGACAGCAAGACCATGCCCGAGGACAACCTCCACCGCGCCGACGAGGATCTCGGCGGGACCGGTCCGCACGCCCGCTACCACAACGTCTACGGCATGCTCATGGCCCGCGCCACGCGCGAGGGCATGCTGGCCGCGCGCCCCGACCGGCGGCCCTTCGTGCTGACGCGCGCCAACTTCCTGGGCGGCCACCGCTACGCCGCCACCTGGACCGGCGACAACGTGGCGTCGTGGCGGCACCTGGACGCCTCGCTCGCCATGGTCCTGAACCTCGGCCTGTCGGGGCAGCCCTTCGCCGGCCCGGACATCGGCGGCTTCGAGGGCAGGGGCGACGGCGCGCTGTACGCCCGCTGGATGGGGTTCGGGGCGCTGCTGCCCTTCGCCCGCGGCCACACCGGCAAGGGCAACATCGACAAGGAGCCGTGGGCCTTCGGGCCGGAGGTCGAGGCCACCTGCCGCCGCGCCCTGCAGGGCCGCATGCGCCTGATGCCCCACCTCTACACGCTGATGCGCGAGGCGGCGACGACGGGCCTGCCGGCCTGGCGCCCGCTGTTCTTCGCCGATCCCGCCGACCCGCGCCTGCGCGACGTCGACGACGCGGCCCTGATCGGCGACGACCTGATGATCGTCGTGGACACCTCCTCCGGCGCGGGCGGCCCCGCGCCGGCGCTGCCGTCCGGCGACTGGCGCGAGGTGACCCGGCACGTCTTCGGCGAAGCCGGCGACCCGGACCTGCCCCGCCTCTACCTTCGCGACGGCGCCGTCCTGGCGCTCGCCGCGCCGGCCGCGCACACCGACGCCGCGGCCGGCCCCGTCACGCTGCTGGTCAACCCGGACCGGCAGGGCCGGGCCTCCTGCGTCGTGTACCGCGACGGGGGCGAGGGCTTCGCCTACCGCGACGGGGAATTCGGGCTGTCGCGCATCACGGCCGTCGTGCGCGGCCCTCACGTCGACCTGTCATGCCGCGCGCTGGACGGGCGGTGG
>JAURXS010000160.1 GCA_030654305.1 bacterium
AGAAGGCGAAGAAGGGGTCGCGCACCTCTGGTTCGGCGGTCGATGGGACCGGCGTGGCCCACAGGTGGTCATCGGCGCCGCGGGCGGGGCCGACGACGGACAGCAGCGCCGCCAGGATGGCGGCCGCGAGCAACGGATTTCCCATGCGTGCCGGTCCCTTTCGGTCTATCCTGGCGGCGGCGCGGATCGTGTCGGCCGCGGACGGTTCGGGAACACGGGAGGCAAGATAGCATGGCAGACCACGTCAGGGAATCTTTGCGGGGGTTGGCGCCTTTGGGCCTGTTCCTGGCCGTTGGCCTGATCGTCGCGGCCTGGATCGGCGCGGACGCCCTGCGCGACGTCCGCCCCTCGGGGCAGGCGATCGTGGTGAAGGGCTACGCCGAGCGCATGGTCACCTCCGACCTGGCCACCTGGTCGGGCAGCTTCTCGTTCCGCGCGACATCGCTGGCCGAGGCCTACCAGGGCCTCGAGCGCGACCGCGCCAAGGTGCAGGCCTTCCTGGCCGCCCGCGGCCTGCCCCAGAGCGCCGTGATCCTGCAGCCGGTGATGACCGAGACGCTCCAGCGCGTGTCGGAGGCCGGCCACATGACCAACGTCGTGGAGGGCTACGTGCTGCGCCAGCAGGTGCGCGTCGAGTCCGCCGACGTGAAGCAGGTGGAGTCCGTCGCGCGCGCCGCCACCGACCTGATCAAGGACGGCGTCGCCTTCGAGTCCTGGCAGCCCGAGTACTTCGTGGCGCACCTGGACGCATTCAAGCTCGAGCTGCTGGGCGAGGCCACCCGCAACGCCCGCGAGCGCGCCGAGATGCTGGCCGGCAACAGCGGCAGCAAGGCCGGCAAGCTGCAGTCGGCGAGCCAGGGCGTCTTCCAGATCACGCCGGCCAACTCGACCATGGTCGACGACTACGGCACCTACGACACCTCGACCATCGAGAAGGTGGTCAAGGCCGTGGTCACCGTGTCCTACGGCATCGACTGATCTTGCCGACGCCTCCGTCCCCTCCCGGGCCGCCCCCGCGGGCGGCCCTTCCCCATCGCGGCCCGGAACTTCCTTATCTTGTCGATGCCGCCCCGGCGCGGCGCTTGCTGCGTCCGTCCGGAGCCCCCGAACCAGAGGTGCAAGCCATGCGTACCGCAACGATCCGTGGCATTTTGCCGCCGCGCGTCTCCCTGCCGGCAGTCGCGTCGACCGCCGTCCTGCTCGCTGCCGGCCTCGCCGCCGCCGCGACGGGCAACGCCGTCTCCGCTCCCGACACCCTGGACAGCCGCCCGCCGCTGGTGGCGGTGCTGTACCCGGCCGGCGGCGAGACGCTGCAGGCCGCCGCCCAGGAGACGCTGCGCTGGAGCGTGGACGAGACGAGCTGGGGCGCCGCGCCGGCCGCGATCACCGTGACGGTGTTCGACGGCGCCGAGGTGCTCGCGCAGGCGCTGGTGCCGCCCGACCCGGCCGGCCAGTACGCCTGGATCTGGACCGTCCCCGACAACGCGACGGCCGCGGCCATGCTGGCGGTGGAGGCCGTGGACCGCTTCGGCGGGATCGGCGCCGACCAGGGGAACCTCTTCACGATCGAGGGCGGCGGCACCGGGACGCCCCCGGCCGCGACGGTCGACCGTCTCGGCCCGGTGCATCCCAACCCCTTCAATCCCGGCACCACCGTGGCCTTCGACCTGCGCGCCGCGGCCGTGATCGAGCTGACGATCTTCGACGTACGCGGCCGCGAGATGGCCACCCTCGCCCAGGGCGAGCGGCCGGCCGGCCGCCACGCCGCGGCCTGGGACGGGCGCGGCCCCGACGGCCGGGCCGCCCCGAGCGGCACGTACTTCGCGCGCCTGAGCGTGCGCGGCGCCGACCGCCGCGACGAGCTGACGGCGCGGCTCACCCTCGTGAAATAGCAGGAGGCCGACGATGACGACCCGCAAGTTCCGACGCAGCCTCCTGGCCCTGGCCCTGCTGGCCGCCGCCCTGCCGGCCGCCGCGCTCTTGGCCGGCGCCACCCGCCAGGGCGAGCCCTCGCGCCGCGCCGCGCCCGTCGACGGCACCCGCGTCGAGGCGCTGCAGGCGCAGTCCCGCGACCTGGCGGCCGGCGCCGCGGCCCGGCGCACGCCGCGGTACCGGGAGCTGCTCGCGGCCACCGATGGTCCGCAGGGCGCCCTGAACCGGGACACCTCGCTGATGCTGGTCGGCACCGAACGGGGCCGGCCCCTGTTCCTGCAGACGCTGAACCTCGTCGCCGCGCAGACCGTCGGCACCGACCGGTTGTGGCCGGGCGGCGCCACGGGCCTGGACCTCGACGGCGCCAACGCGGCCGGAGAGTTGGCCGTGTGGGACGCCGGCGCCGTGTTGACCTCCCACCAGGAATTCGGGGGTCGGGCCGTCGTGCAGGACGGCTCGCCGTCGGTCCACTACCACGCCACGCACGTGGGGGGCACGATGGCCGCCGCCGGCGTCGACCCGCTGGCGCACGGCATGTCGTCGGCCGCGTGGCTGGACAGCTACGACTGGACCGACGACGAGACCGAGATGGCCGCGGCCGCCGCGCAGGGCCTGCTGATCTCCAACCACAGCTACTCGTTCGTCGCCGGCTGGTACTACAACAGCACCCAGGCGGCCTGGTACTGGTACGGCGACGTCGCCGTCAGCCAGACGCAGGACCCCGGCTTCGGCATCTACAGCAGCTACTCGCAGGATTGGGACCAGACCGCCCACGACGCCCCGTACTACCTGATCGTCTGCGCCGCGGGCAACGACCGCTCCAACTACGGCCCCGGCCCCGGTGGCCTGCACTACTACTGGGACCCCGGCCTGAACGACTGGGCGCAGAGCACCACGACCCGCGAGCAGGACGGCGGCACGGACGGCTTCGACTGCATCCCCTACCGCGGCACCTGCAAGAACATCCTGACCGTCGGCGCCATCCTCGACGTGCCGGGCGGCTGGACCCAGCCCGCCGACGTGGTCATGTCCACGTTCAGCAGCTGGGGTCCGACCGACGACGGGCGCATCAAGCCCGACCTGGTCGCCAACGGCGTCGGGCTCTACAGCTGCGGCACCGCCTCGAACACCGCCTACGCCAGCTACAGCGGCACCTCGATGGCGACCCCCAACGCCTCCGGCTCCCTGCACCTGCTGGCGCAGCAGTGGCGCGACGTCCACGCCGGCCAGACGGCCCGCTCGGCCACGATCAAGGCCGTGGCGATCCACACCGCGAGCGAGACCGGCGCCTCCCCCGGCCCCGACTACGCCTACGGCTGGGGCCTGCTGGACGCCGAAGCCGCCGGGATGCTGATCGCCGGCGACCTCGCGTTCCCGTCGCGCGTCACCGAGGCGACGCTGGCCCAGGGCGAGGCCGACACGCTCGTGATCTGGAGCAACGGCGCCGGGCCGGTCACCGCGACCCTGGTCTGGAACGACCCGGCCGGACCGGCGCAGCCCTGGACGCTGAACCCGACCCAGCTCGTGCTGGTCAACGACCTCGACCTGCGCCTCGAACGCGTGGGCGACGGCCAGGCCACCCTGCCCTGGACCCTGAACCCGGCCAGCCCCGGTTCCTGGGCGGCCCGCGGCGACAACGTGCGCGACAACGTGGAGAAGGCCGAGACCGCCGCGACCCAGGCCGGCGCCTACCGGATCATCGTGCGGCACAAGGGGACGCTCAGCGGCGGCAGCCAGGCCTACTCGCTGGTGGCCGGCAGCGCCGAACCGCCGGTGGTGAGCAACGTGACGTTCGCGCAGCGCAACGACGGCTCGGGCCTGGTCGACATCGGCTTCGACCTGACCGACCCCGACAGCCCGACCGTGGGCGTGACGCTCGAGGCTTCGGTCGACGGCGGCGCCACCTGGAACCTGGCCGTGAACTCGGCGACGGGGCACGTGGGTTCCGCGGTCGCGGTCGGCGCTTCGCGGGCGGTGGTCTGGAACTTCGGCGCGGATCATCCCGCCGCGGTGCTGCCGTCGGTCGTGATCAGGGTCACGGCCAGCGACGGTCCCTGAGCACGGCGTCCGGCAACCAGAGGTCCTCGCCACGCGCGGCCGCGAGGCCGTCGAGATGGTCGAGGACCTCGACGAGGCGGCGCGCCGCCAGATCGGCGCGCTTGCCGGCCAGTCCCAGGATCTCCCAGACGCGCGCCGGGTCCGCGACCGCCGTCTGGCGCCGCAGCTCCCGCAGCCGGGCCACGACGCCGCGGTCGTAGCGGTCGACGCGCACGCCCGGATGGATCTCCCCGCGCAGCTCCCGCAGTCCCGTGTTGGCGCCCGGGCGCAGCGCCGCCCCGTTGTCCAGCGCCAGCAGCCGCACCTCCCCCAGGTCCCACAGGGGCAGCCCCCGCCCGCCGTCCGCCAGCCGGCGCGAGCCGCCGTCTCGCCAGACGTGCAGGTTACCGCCGGCGAAGCGGTCGTCCTGCCCCATCAGCGCGTCCAGCAGCATGATGTCGGCGAGGTCGGCGGCGAGCCGGCGCGCCGGGATGCGCCCGAGGTGCACGCCGCGCGGCTCCTGCAGCTCGCTCACCTGCGACAGGGCGACCGTCCCGTCGCCGGGAAGCGGCCCGCCGGTGCGCAGCCAGGCGGCCGCGTCGGTCTTGGCGAGCAGCTCGCGCGTGCCCAGCCGACGGTTCTGGACGAAGCAGTCGAGCCAGGGCTTGATCGCCCCGGGCAGGCCGCGCCCCTCGGCGAGCACGCGGTCGAGTTCGGCCAGGACCTCGCGCCGCGCGTCCTCCTTGCGCGTCGCGCCGTAGGAGACGCCCGCCAGCAGGTCGCGCAGCTTGGCCAGTGAGCGGCCGGACAGCGTGACGGGCGAGACGGGCGCGACCACCTCGGGGCAGCCCAGCACGACCGCCAGCCGCCAGGCGTAGATCTCCGCGCCCACGTTCGTGCTCAGGGAGTTGGTCTTGACCACGGCCACGTCGCGGCCGCTGGCGCGGTCGCGCACCGCGAAGAGGATCGAGGTGCCCTCGTGGTGCTTCAGCAGGCGGAACTCGGTGGCGCGGCCGTCGAGGTCCAGCGC
>JAURXS010000161.1 GCA_030654305.1 bacterium
TGACGGCGAACGACGCCACAAGACCGAGGGCCCGGCTCGCCGCAGCGCGGCGGGCCGGGCCCTTCGCTCGAAGCCCCGACGTTTCAGTCGTCGCCAAACGGGTTGCGGGGCTTGCCCCGCTCGAACTTGAGCAGCCCCTCATCCATCCCCTTGAGCCTGTCCTGCTGCCTGCGGTCCTGATCCCCGTCGGCGAACAGCCGGCTCATCCGCTCGGCTTCCTCGCGCTTGCGCTGCTCGAACTCGGCCATGGCCTCGCTCATCGCGGTGCCCTGCTCCTGTTCCAGCTGCTCGAGCAGCAGGTGGTCGCGGATTTCCAGGTGGTTCTCGTAGGCGCTGACCACCAGGTGCAGGACCCCCAGTTCGTGCAGGGCTGAGACCTTCAGGCGCAGGGCTTCCGGCGCCCAGCCCAGCAGTTCGGCGGCCTGCTCCGGCGTGGGCGAGCCGCCGTTGCGGTGGGCCAGCACGCGAACGGCCGCCACCACCAGATGTCCCTCGTCGCGCGTCACGTTGGCCATGGCGTCCTTTCGGGCGGGTGTCCGCGGCCATGATGGCGCCGGTGCCTGCGGCGCGCAAGCCCGCCGTCGCTCCCGGCTGCGATCAGCCGCCGGCTCTGATCATTCGCCGATCCTGGCGCGCAGGCGGGCCGCGCGGTGGGCGTCGCCCAGCGCGCGCGCGTGCGCCAGTGCCCGCCGGAGATCGCCGAGCCGGTGCTCGTAGAGGATCGCCGCCTCGAGATGGGTCCAAGGCTGGGGGCCGTGCTGCCGCGCGCACTCCGCCAGCAGCGCCGCGACGCGCTCCCAGTCGCGCACCCGCTTGAGGATGCGGACAGCGTCCGCGTAGAAGCGCGGCGGGGCGTCCGCCTCCGCCGCACCCGGCAGCGCGGCGACGATCCAGGCCGCGGCTGCGGCCCTCCCCGCCGCCGGCTCGTCGGGCCGTCGCTCGCAGAGGCGCGCCAGCGACCAGGCGTCCTGCCAGGGCAGGGGGCCGCACGACTCGGGGGGCGCAGAGGTGGTCGGCGCGCCCAGCAGGCGCGAACGCGCGGTGGCGGCGTCGAGGATGGCGGCCATGCCCTGCAGGTCCCAGACGTTGTGGTCGCAGACCTCGCGCAGGGCGTCGGTCTCGCCCCGGCGCACGAAGCCCCACCAGGCGGCGGGGATGAGGTGGCCGGGGATGTCCCCCGCGCCGCGGTGGTCGCAGCCGACCGCGGTCTCGACGGTCGTCTGGCGGCAATCCGGCAGGCGCCGGCCCCACAGACGGCGAGCAGCCGGCAGCAGGTCCAGGCCGGCGAGGTCCGCGAGCAGGTCGCGACGACGGCACAGGATGCCCCGCGTGCGCAGCAGCGGCAGGTCGAAGGTCTGCCCGTTGTAGGTCACCACCACCGCGAAGCGGGCCGCGAGTTCCGCCAGGCTCCCGAGCAGCGCGTCCTCGGCCGAGGGCGAGGCCAGCAGGTACTGCCGGACGCGCAGGCCGCCCTCTTCCCACCAGGCGGTCCCCACCAGGAAGGCCAGGGTGCCCGTGCCGCCGGCGAGGCCGGTGGTCTCGGTGTCCAGCAGCAGGATGCGGTCGGCCGTCACGTCCGCCGGGAGCGGCGCCGTCAGCACCGGGATCAGCGGGGCGAGGGGGCCGGGAGACGCCGCCCGCAACAGGACCGAACGGACGCGGACAAGACCCGCGGGCGAAGGGATCGACTCGAAACCGAGGGCGGCCAGCGCCGCGTCGTCGGGCGGGCCGGTTGGGCGGGCGTCGTCGAGGCGGGCGTCGTCAGGGTGGGCCGTCGCCGGGGAGCCGAAGCGGGCCAGCCGGCTGCGCAGGTCCACGTCAACCCGCCGGCGTCGCCGCGGCCAGCAGGCGGCGGGCGCCTTCGCGCGCGGTCGCGCCGGCTTCGGCCGGCACGCCGACGCAGGCCGGGCAGCCGTGCCCGCACGCGCAGCGTTCGAGGTGGCGCCGGGCCGCGGCCGTGATCTCGTCCAGTTGCAGGAAGATGCGGCGGGCGTAGCCGACGCCGCCGGGGTAGGCGTCGTAGAGGTAGAGGGTCGGCCGGTCGGTGAACGGCGACTTGACCATCGGCAGCGCGTGGATGTCCGACGGATCGGCCATGATGAACGCCGGCGCCACGCGGCCCAGCAGGTGGGCCAGGCCCTTCAGGGCGTCGCCCAGGTCGAGGTGCGAGGCGGCCAGCCAGGCGTGCGCGTCCGCGGGCAGCTCCCACCAGAAGCTCGTGGTGTGCAGTTCCATCTCCGGCAGGTGCACCCGTCCGGCGCCCACGTTCTCGTGGGTGCCCAGCTTGATCTTCTTGTAGACCGTGACCTTGCTCACCAGGCCGATCTCCCCGAGCCCCTTGCGTCCGTAGGGCGCGTCCAGCGACTCGTCGTCGGTGAGCGTGCGCAGCTCGGTCTTGCGCTGGGCGTCGGTGTAGTAGTCGACCTGGACGGGCTTGACGTAGGCCTTGCGCCGCTCCCAGTCCAGCTTGTCGACGTGGTACTGCCGCCCGCCGTGGATGTAGACCGCCTCGTCGTGGAGCATCTCCTGGGCCCCGAACAGGTCCATCTCGCCGATCACCAGCCCGTGCGGCTGGTCCGTGTCGATGATCACCACGTTCTCCGGCGCGGCGCTGCGCAGGCTGACGTCCTCGGCGGGGTACGTCTCGGCCATCCAGTGGTAGCGGGCGGCGTCGCGGTGCAGGATCCCCTGCTCGGCGAGGTAGTCCAGGATCTCGCCGACGTCGCGGCCGCCGAACTGTTCGCCCGCATCGAAGGGCAGCTCGAAGGCCGCGCACTTGAGGTGGCTGACCAGGATCACGAGGTTGTCGGGATCGACCGCCGCGCTCTCGGGCGCGCGGGCGAAGAACCACTCGGGGTTGGCCACGACGTACTGGTCCAGGGGGCTGCTGGTGGCGACCAGCACGGCCACCGAAAGGTTCTGGCTGCGCCCGGCGCGGCCGGCCTGCTGCCAGGTGCTGGCCACCGTGCCGGCGTAGCCGCACATGACGCACACGTCGAGCCGCCCGATGTCGATGCCCAGCTCCAGCGCGTTGGTGCTGACGACCGCCCGCACCGTCCCGTCGCGCAGGCCCTGCTCGATGGCGCGCCGCTCGGTGGGCAGGTAGCCGCCGCGGTAGCCGCGCACCTCGCCGCTGCGGATGCCGGTGCGGCGGCCCGCCCGCGCCAGGTAGGTCAGCAGCAGCTCGACGCGCGTGCGCGAGCGGGCGAACACGATCAGCTGCGCGTCGGCGGCCAGGAAACGCTCGGCCAGCGCGCGGGTCTCCTTGACGGCCGAGCGGCGGATCCCCAGCTCGCGGTTGACCACCGGCGGGTTGTAGAAGATGACGTGCTTCTCCCCCTGCGGGGCGCCGTTGTCGTCGATAACGCGCACCGGGCCGCCGGCCAGCTCGGCCGCCAGTTCGCCGGGGTTGGCGATCGTGGCCGAGCAGCCGATGAACAGCGGGTCGGCGCCGTAGAAGCGCGCGATCCGCCGCAGCCGACGCAGCACGTTCGCCACGTGGCTGCCGAAGACGCCGCGGTAGTGGTGGACCTCGTCGACGACCACGTAGCGCAGGTTCTCGAAGAGCTTGACCCACAGGGTGTGGTGCGGCAGGACGCCCTGGTGCAGCATGTCCGGGTTGGTGACCACGATGTGGCCGCTGCTGCGGATCGCGCGGCGGGCCGTCTCGGGGGTGTCGCCGTCGAAGGTGTAGGTCCTGATGTCGGCGCCGAGGTCGGTGATCACGCCGTGGACCTCGTGCATCTGGTCCTGGCTGAGCGCCTTGGTCGGGAAGAGGTAGAGGGCGCGGGCCTGCGGGTCGCGCAGGATCGCGTCCAGCACGGGCAGGTTGTAGCACATCGTCTTGCCGGAGGCCGTGGGGGTGACCACGACGAAGGGCTGGCCGGCGGCGGCGGTCCGGACGGCTTCGGCCTGGTGGGTGTAGAGGCGGTGGATCCCGCGGCCCTGCAGGGTTTCGACCAGGCGCGGGTGCAGGCTCTCGGGGAAGTCGGCGGTGCGCGCCTCGCGCGGCGGCAGCGTTTCCCACCGGGTGACGTTGTCCACGAAGGAAGCGTCGGCGCGGAGCCGGTCGAGCAACTGCGCCAGATTCACGGCGCCCGCCGATCAGCGCCGCCTACCGGTTGCCTCATCACGACGGTTGCCTCCGGAGCGCGAACGACGGCCGGTCAGCTGTCCCTGGGCGGCGCGGCGCCGCCGTCGCCGGCGTCGCTGCGGGGCGGGGCGGGGCGGGGCGCGTCGGTGCGGGCGACGTCGATCTCGCGCTTGACCTCGTCCTTGGCGTCCTGGGTCGCGCGGCGGAACTTCTTGACGGAGGAGCCGAGCGCCTCGGCGATCTCGGGCAGACGCTTCGGCCCGAAGACCATCAGGACGACGAACGCGATGATCAGCAGTTCGCCCCAGCCGATGCCGCCGAAGACGGCGAGGAACGGTGCCATGTCCCACCTTCCGATCGGTCAGCGGTACCAGCGCAGCATCTGCGAGGCCACGAACACGCCGACCAGGCTCATGAAGTTGAAGTGCAGCTTGAAGCCGAAGGCGATCTCCAGGATCACCAGGTCCCACTGGTTCAGCTCGGGTCCGAAGTCGATCGAACGCACGAACAGCTGGTGGGCCACCGAGCCCTCTTCCAGGAACAGGCCGATGATCTCGCTGAAGATGGCGCCGATCAAGATACCCAGGAACAGGGTCAGCAACACCGTTCCCATGGACTTCCGCATCCGCGCCCTCCCCGAGCCTGACCATTCCCCACCGGCGTGCGGTGCAATATACCCCGTCCGTCCCGCGAAACCAACGGGAATCCCGCCGCGCCGTCCCAGAGACCCGCGTCGCCCTAGAGGCCCGTGCCGCGCAGGGCGTCGGCCAGGGCGGGCCGCAGCCGGGCGTAGGACTGGTCGAGGGTCTCGGGGATCACCCGCGCGTCGCCGACGACGGTCATGAAGTTGGTGTCCGCCCGCCAACGGGGCAGCAGGTGGACGTGGAAGTGCCCGGGGATGCCGGCGCCCGCCGCCGCGCCCCCGTTGTAGCCGGCGTTGACGCCGTGGGGCTGGTAGACCTCGCGCACCGCCCGCTCCGCGGCCGCGAGCAGCGGCGCCAGATCGTTCACCGCTTCCGGCGCGCACTCCGTCAACCCGCCGACGTGCCCGTTGCACACCAGCAGCAGATGCCCGCCGTTGTAGGGGTAGCGGTTGAGGATGGCGAACCAGTGCCGGGACCGGTGCAGGATGAACTCCTGCTCGTCGCGGCCGCCCTGGCAGGCGCAGAACACGCACGCCTCCCCCCGCTGGTCCCCCTGCCGGACGTAGTCCAGGCGCCAGGGCGTGAACAGGCGGTCCATCGGCGCTCCTCCCCTTCAGCCGCGGCGGCGCAGCAGCGTCTCGGCCGCGGCCAGCTCGTCGACGGTGTTGATGCCGACCACCTCGTCGGGATCGTCGATGGCCACGGCCTGCACCGCGCGGCCGTCGGCCACCAGGTGGGCGATCGTGTCGGTGAGGTAGTACTCGGACTGGTCGTTGTCCGCCCGCAGCTTCGCGAGCGCCGCGACCAGGTCCGGGGTCCGGAAGCAGAAGACGCCGGTGTTGTACTCCCCGATCGCCAGCTCGTCCGGCGTCGCGTCGCGGGCCTCCACGATGCGCCGCAGCCGCCCGGCGCCGTCCTTGACGATGCGGCCGTAGGCGCCGGCGTCGGCGACCACGCAGGTCAGCACCGAGGCGCTCGCCTGCGCGTCGACCGTCGCGGCGACCAGGCGCCGCAACGTGGCGGGCCGCAGCAGGGGCACGTCGCCGGCCAGGACCAGGGTCCAACCGTCCGCGGCGAGGGCGGGCACGGCGACCTGCACGGCGTGTCCCGTGCCGAGCTGCGGCCGCTGCAGCGCGAAGGCCACGTCGGGGGCCCGGCAGGACTCCTCCACCAGCTCCGCCGCGTGGCCCACGACGACCACCGTGCGGGGCACGCCCGCCTCGCGCACCGCGCCCAGCACGTGGTCGAGCAGGGTGCGCCCGCCGATGCGGTGCAGCACCTTCGGCAGGTCGGACTTCATGCGGGTGCCCTTGCCGGCCGCCAGGACGACGGCCTGCAGGACGGGCGGGACGACGGTCACGGTTGCCCTCCTTCGAGCAGGGACGCCGCGCTCACGCCGTGCGGCTCGACGTCCAGGACCAGGTTGTCGATGAGCCGCGCCGGACCGACGCGGGCCGCGATCGCCAGCAGCAGCCTGCCCTCGGCCCGCTGCGGGCGGGACAGGTCGGGCACGCGCCGCACCTCGGCGTACTCCACGACGTCGGCGTCGGCGAGGTGCAGGGCCAGCAATTCCTCGAGCGGGGCGATCCCGCGTTCGCCGGCCGCCAGCTCCCGCCGCGCGGCCTGCAGGGCGCGCCACAGGCAGGTCGCGCGACGGCGGTCGTCGCCCTCCAGGTAGCGGTTGCGGGACGACATGGCCAGGCCGTCGGGCTCGCGCAGGGTGGGCGCGTCGATCAGGCGCACCGGCAGGTCGAGGTCGCGCACGACCTCGTCCAGCACCAGGCACTGCTGGGCGTCCTTGCGGCCGAACACCGCCGTCGCGGGCCCGACCAGGTTCAGCAGCTTGACCACCACCGTCGCAACGCCGCGGAAGTGCCCGGGGCGACGCGCGCCGCAAAGGCCGTCCGCCCGGGAGCCGGGCTCGACGGCGGCGCCGGCAGGGTGCGGGTACATCTCCGACACCGGGGGCGCGAAGACGGCGGCGGGCCCCAGCGGGCGCAGCAGTTCCAGGTCCTGCTCCAGATCGCGGGGGTAGCGCGCGAAGTCCTCGCCTGGCGCGAACTGGGTCGGGTTGACGAAGATCGACACCACGACCGGACCGCCGGCGGCGGCCCTTTCGACCAGGGACAGGTGGCCCGCGTGCAGCGCGCCCATGGTGGGCACCAGCACCAGCCGGCCGCCGGATCTCAGGGGGGCGAGCCGCGCGAGGTCGGCCCTGGTCTGCAGGAGTTCCACGCCCCTCAACCCTTCCCGGCGCGACGGGCCGGGTCCGGGTCCTCGTCCGGCGCGTCGTGGAAGCAGTGCTCGGGCGCCGGGAAGGTCCCGCCGCGCACCTCCTCGGCGTAGCGGCGGACGGCGGCCGCGGCCGCGTCGCCCAGGTCGGCGTAGACCTTGACGAAGCGCGGGCGGCGGCCGCGGTAGAGGCCCAGCAGGTCGTGGAAGACCAGGATCTGGCCGTCGCAGCCGGGACCCGCGCCGATGCCGATGGTCGGGATCCCGACGGCGGCCGTGACAAGCGCGGCCAGTTCCGCCGGGATGCACTCCAGCACCATGGCGAAGCAGCCGGCCTGCTCGAGGAACGCGGCCTCGTCCAGCAGGCGGGCGGCGGCGTCCTTCCCGCGGCCCTGCACCTTGAACCCGCCGAAGCGGTGCACCGACTGCGGCGTGAGGCCCAGGTGCCCCATGACCGGGATCTCCGCCGCCAGCAGGGCCGCCAGGATCGCGGCGCGGGCGCGCCCGCCCTCGACCTTGACCGCCGTCGCGCCGCCGTCCTTCACCAGCCGGATCGCGTGGCGCACCGTGTCGTCGGGCGAGACGTGGAAGCTGCCGTAGGGCATGTCGGCGACGACCGGCACGCCGGGCCGCGCGCGCACGACCGCCGCGGTGTGGTGCACCATGTCGTCGATCGTCACCGGCAGGGTGGTCTCGTGGCCCAGCACGACCATGCCCAGCGAGTCGCCCACCAGCACCGCGTCGACGCCGGCCTCGCGGGCGATCTGCGCCGAGGCGAGGTCGTAGGCCGTCACCATCACGATCCGCTCCCCCGCGCGCTTGCGGGCGGCGAAGACCTCGAGGTTCGGCTGCGGCTCCATGGCGGCTCCCGTGGTGTCGAGTCGGTCAGGCGGGCGCGAAGAACCGGGTTCCCTGGAAGTCCTCGCGCAGCTGGTCGAAGAGGCGCTCGAAGTCCCGGGGCACGTTCACGTAGTCGAAGTCGTTCGTGTTGACCACCAGCAGCGGCGTCTGCCGGTAGTGGTGGAAATAATAGCTGTAGGCGCCGTTGAGCGCATCGATGTAGTCGCGGTTCATGTCGCGCTCGAAGCTGCGGCCGCGCCGCGCGATGCGCTCCATGAGCACGTCGGTCGAGGCCTGCAGGAAGATCACCAGGTCCGGCTGCAGGATGCGCTGCTCGAGGATCGTGGCCAGCTGGTCGTAGAGCACGAGCTCGTCGTCGCGCAGGTTCAGGTTGGCGAAGATGCGGTCCTTCGCGAAGAGGTAGTCCGAGACCACCGACTGGGCGAAGAGGTCGCCCTGCAGCAGGCCCTGCTGCTGGCGGTAGCGGCTAAGCAGGAAGAAGAGCTGGGTCTGGAAGGCCAGGGCCGAACGGTCCTGGTAGAACTTCACCAGGAAGGGATTCTCCTCCACGACCTCCAGGTTCACCTGGGCGCCGATGTGACCGGCCAGGCGCTTGGTCAGGCTGGTCTTGCCCGCCCCGATCACGCCCTCCACGACGATGTAACGCCAGGGCAGCGCCGTCGCCGCCGCGCCTCCGTGCTCAGCCATCGCTCCCGTCCCAGGCCAGGGTTCCACCGGGCAGGGGGCGTACCGGGGGCCCGCCTGCGGCGCGGATGATCGCACGAACCGCCCCGACTGTCAGCCCCGAATCGGGCAGGATCAGGCCGGGGTCCAGTTCCGCGAGCGGTTCCAGCACGAAGGCGCGTTCCCGCAGGCGGGGGTGGGGGATCACCAGGTCCGGCTCGCGCACGAGCCGGTCGCCGAACAGCAGGATGTCCAGGTCGAGGGGCCGCGGCTGCAGGTGGGTGGCCGGTGGACGGCCGCAGTCCCGCTCGATCTTCTGCAGGGCCGCCAGCAGCTCGCGCGGCGACAGGCTCGTCCCGATGCGGGCGCAGGCGTTCAGGTAGGGGGGCTGCGGGCCGCCGGGGCCGACGTAGGCGGTCTCCCAGATCCCGCTGCGGTCCAGGGGCCGCACGCCGGCCAGGGCGCACACGGCCGCCCAGCCGCGGCGCAGCGACGACAGCCGGTCGCCCTGGTTGCTGCCCAGGCCGAGCGTCACCGTCGCCTCGCCGTGACGTCGCCCCGTCGGGTCGGGGCCCTCCGTCACTGGATGGACTCCCCGTGGCCGTGCCGGTGCAGGGGCTTGCGAGCCTTGCGGGACAGCAGGTCCTCGCGGGTGCGGTCGATGGTCACCGACACGCTGCCCAGGAAGTTCTTGATGGGCGGGTTCGGCTTGTGGACCGTGACGGTCGCCGCGTCCAGCGCGAACTCGGTCAGCAGCATGTCGCAGATGCGGCCGGCCAGGGCCTCCAGCAGTTGGAACGACTCCCCCGCCGTCAGCTCGATGATCCGCTGGTGGACCAGGGTGTAGTCCAGGGCGTCCTGCATGGAGTCGCTGATCGCGGCGCCCTGCACGTCGGTCCAGAGCTCCACGTCGATGACGAAGCGCTGCCCCAGCTCGCGCTCGGCCGGGTGCGCCCCGTGGTAGGCGTAGACGTCGATACCGGTGAGTCGGATGCAATCCATCACAGCCTCCTGAACCGTTCCGCGGCCTCGGCCAGCCGCTCGTCCGGGGCCGTCAGGGACAGCCGGAACCAGCCCTCGCCCCCGCTGCCGAAACCCGTGCCGGGGGTCACCACGACCGACGCGTCCGCCAGCGCGCGCCGGCAGAAGCCGAAACTGTCCTCGCCCCGCGGCACGCGCGCCCACACGTAGAACGTGGCTTCCGTCTCGAAGACCTCGAAGCCCGCGGCGCGCAGCGCGCCCGTCATCAGGCGGCGGCGGGCAGGGTAGACCGCCATGACGTCGCGCAGCAGGTCCTCTCCCGCCGGCGCGAGCGCCTGCGCGGCCACGTCCTGGACCGCCGAGAACACCCCGCTGTCGATGTTCTGCTTGACCTGTTCCAGCGCGGCGATCACCTCGGGGTGGCCCGCCGCGAAACCGACACGCCAGCCCGTCATGTTGAACATCTTCGAGAGGCTGTGGAACTCCACGACGCGCTCGCGCGACGGGTCCGCCTCGCGCAACAGCGACGCCGGGCGGCTGCCCTCGGGCACCACCTCGAGGTAGGCCGCGTCGCTGGCGATCACGACGCCCGTGCCGCGCAGCGCGGCGACGACGTCGGCGTAGAAGCCGGGCGCGGCGGTGGCGCCGGTGGGGTTGTTCGGGTAGTTCAAGAACAGCAGCCGCGTGCGCGCGCCGGCGGCGGCGGCCAGAGCCGCGGGGTCGGGCAGGAAGCCGCGGTCGGCAGCCAGCGGGAAGACGCGCGGCACACCCCCGGCCAGCAGCGTGGCCGACGCGTACACCGGGTACCCGATGTCCGGCACCAGGACCTCGTCCCCCTCCTCCAGCAGGGCCAGCGGCAGGTGCGCGAGCCCCTCCTTGCTGCCGATCAGGGCCAGGATCTGGGTCTCCGGGTCGACCGTGACGCCGTGGCGGCGCTGCAGCCACGCCGCCGCTGACTGTCGCAGCGCCGCCGAACCCCGGTTGGCCGGGTAGCGGTGGTGCTCCGGCCGCCGGATCGCGGCGGCCATCGCGTCGAGCAGGGGCGCGGGCGTGGGCCGGTCGGGGTCGCCGATGCCCAGGTCGATGACGTCGCGCCCGGCCGCCAGCGCGACGCGCTTGGCGCGGTCGATCTCGGTGAAGAGGTAGGGCGCGAGGCGCTGCAGTCGGGACATGGGGCTCCAGTCGGGATGCGGCGTCGATCGGGCAGGGAAAGCCCCGCGCCGCTTTGGGCAGACGCCGCCCTGGGCAGTCGCGGGGCTGGTCGACGGCGGTGCGGTCAGCGGCCGGCGTTCTGGCGCTGGCGCTGGCGGATCTCCTCGAGCTGGTCCTGCCGCTGCATCTCTTCCTGCGACCAGAATTTGTACTCGCCGGTGGCGTTGGCCGCCACCCAGCGGAACTTCTCCTTGGCCTCCATGTAGCGACCGGCGCCCTCGAGGGCCTTGCCCTGGGCGTAGACCAGGTAGACCCTCTGCGACTCGTCCTCGACGTGCGCGAGGAACTGCTCGGCGACCGCGAGGGCCTCGTCGGTGCGGTTGGCCTTCGTCAGCAGCTCGGAGAACTCGCTCGCGCTCTTGCTGTCCGACGGCTTCAGCTCGAAGTACTGGCGGTAGGCCGCCACCGCGGCGTCGGTCTGGTTCAGCCGGGTGCGGCACCGCGCCAGGTTCAGCAGCACGTTGTCGCGGCGGCTGCTCTCGGGGTTGTTCTTCAGGAAGGCGTCGCCGAGATCGGCGGCGCCCGTGTAGTCGCCCGCGCGCATCTTCTCGACGATCAGCTGGTAGCCCGTGCTGCCGCCCGCCTGCGATCCGTACTCGGAGGCCTTCACCGCGTACAGGTCGGCCTCCTTGACGTTGCCGAAGCCGCGCTCGCGCTCGGCCGCGGCCCGGCAGGCCTTGGTCAGTTCGGGCAGGACCTTCTCGCGCAGGTTCGGGCAGCCGTCCAGCACCTGCTCGAAGGCCTCGACAGAGCGGGGGAAGTCCTTCACCGCGTTGTGCATCACGGCCAGGTTGAAGAGGATCGAGCAGTCCTCGGGCGCCAGACGGCTGGCGTTGACGTACGCCTGGCGGGCGAGGCGGTACTCCTTCAGCTTCGCGTAGGTCTTGCCTAGGTCCATGTAGTCGCCGGACTGGGCTTCCTTGCCGCGCACCTCGATGAGGCGCTCGAAGGTGGTGCGCGCCTGCGCGAAGTCCTCGGTCGCGAAGTAGGCCTTGCCCAGGTACTTCAGCGAATTGGCGTGCTCGGGGCAGATGCTCAGCGCCGACTGCAGCTGCGGGATCGCCTGGGCCCAGCTCTGGGCCTTGATGAAGTCCCCCGCCTGCGAGAAGGCGAAGTCGGCTTCCTTCTGCTGGCCCTCGGGGCAACCGGCGAGCGCGGGGCCGGTCGAAACCGCGACCAGGAGGCTGAGGACGAAGAGCGACGTCAGGATCTGGATCCGTCTCGGCACGGGACACCTCCGACGCGACCGGGAGGCCGCGGTGCGATGATCGAGGGGGCGCTGGTCCGGGATCTGATGCGGACACGGGAACATAGGACATCCTCCGGATCGTGTCAACGTGGGCCCGCGCCCGGCGAGGCGCTCCCGTGAGTGGAAGCCGCGCGTCCCCCGTTCAAACCGCGCTGCCGCCTTCGGTTCCCCGGTCGCCGGTTCCCGGCGGTTCGTCGTGGTCCCGCGCCACGCCCGGGTCGTCCACCGCCAGCCGCAGGACGGGCACCCCCGCCGACCGGATGAGGTCGCGCATGGGGCCGTCGTGGTCAGCGGGCTCGCGGCCGCGCCACGGCGCGCACGGCATCACGACGGGATGCCCACGCTCCCCATTGTAGGTGGGAACGACGACCGCCGCCGGTTCCCGACGGGAGGCCCCGGCCAGCAGGCGGCAGGTTGCGGCGGCGACGTGCGGCACGTCGACCGGATGCAGCCAGAGGTGCGTGGCGCGGGCGCCGAGGCGGACGACCGCCGCCAGGACCGAGGCGGCGGTGTCGCCGCCCGGCGGGTGGAGTGCCCAGACCGGCCGCAGGCGCCGCGGCAGCGCGCCGGCGTAGGCCGCGGCCAGCGCCGGCGTGGTCACGATGCAGAGCGGGCGGCCGTCGTCGTCGTGGAGTTCCGCCACCCGGCGCAGCATCGGGCGCGGGTCGTCCGGCAGCACGACGAGCCCCTTCGGCGCGCCCATGCGCCGGGAGTCGCCGCGGGCCAGGATCACGGCCCAGTCGCGCCGGTCGACGTCCGCGCTCATGCGCCCGCCGGCGGCGGCGGTCCTGCGTCGCGGTAGACCGCGCGCAACCGCGGCTGCGGTCCCCGCACCTCGCCCAGGACGAGGAGCGGCACGTCCCGTTCCGCCATCAGACGCCCGAGCGCCGCGAACAGGCCGATGCTGTCGAGGCAGTCGTCGAGCCGCAGCAGCGCCGGGGCCGCGGGCGTGCCCGCCGCCGCGCGCGACAGCAGGCCCGCCGGTCCGCAGACGACGTCCGTCAACCCGTCCCAGCCGCGCGCCGCGAAGCCCGTCAGCGGCACGACCGGCACGACCAGCGACGTGCGCTCAGGCAGGACCGGCTCCGCCGTCGCGGCGGCCGCCAGCACCACGCTGCCGGGCTGCTCCCCGGCCAGGTCGTCGACGGCCGTCGCATCAGGACCGCCGTCGCCGAGCCTGCAGCACCGGCACGCCACGCCCTCGGCGGCGAGCGCCGCGGC
>JAURXS010000162.1 GCA_030654305.1 bacterium
CGGGCGAGCAGATCGTCGCCGTCGAGCTGGCGCGCGCCGGCGCCTGGGATCCGATCGCACTGGAGACGTCGTTCGAGTTCACGCTGGGCTCGCTGCGCGACTGGCTGGCGCAACAGGGCGCCGCCGACCTGCCGGACACGCCGCCGGAGGTCGCGGGCATCGCGGTCACGGGCAGGCTCGACCGCGCCGACCTCGCTCGCGACGGCGCGACGGTGCAGGTCATCGACTACAAGACGGGGGAACCGCCGACCAGGAAGGCCGTGCAGGACGGCGAGGATCTCCAGCTCTCCCTCTACGCCCTGGCCGTCCGCCTCGGCGGCGTCGGCGGCGTCCCCACCGACACGGTCATCACCGGTTCCTACTACGGATTGAAGCCGGGCGACGTCGGCCTACCCGACAAGCCGCACCTCGGGCCCGGCCACGACCTGGTGCGCGACGGCATCACGGTGCTGGTCTCGGCCCTGGCGATGGCCGATCGCAGCACCTCCTACCCCCTGCTGCCGGGCGGCGACGATCCCGACGGTCCGCGCGCTCCCTGCCGGTTCTGCGCCTGGCGCGGCGCGTGCCGCGTCGACGAGGCCGGGCCGTCCGCGACGGGAGGTGCACCGTGAACGCGGACCTCGTCCAGCGCCTCGCGGCGGACCCCGCGCTGTCGGTGCCCCTGCGGGCCTCGGCCGGTTCGGGCAAGACCAAGGTCCTGGTCGACCGCATCGTGCGGCTGCTGCTGGTGCGCGCCCCGCTGAAGAGCGTCGTGGCGCTGACCTTCACGCGCAAGGCGGCGGTCGAGATCCGCGACCGCCTGCGCGCGCGCCTGGGCGCCCTGGCGCGCAAGGACCGCGACGAACTGGTCGCGGAGCTGACCCTGCTGCTCGGCGAAACCCCGACGCCCGAGACGGTCGACCGCGCCGCCCTGCTCTTCGAGGAGGTGCTGGAGGACTCGTCGGGACTGCTGGTGGGCACGATCCACACCTTCTGCCAGACGTTGCTGAAGCGGTTCGCCGATGAGGCGGGCGTCGACCCGTCCTTCAGCATCGTCGAGAACACCGACGACCTCTGGGACGAGGCGCTGTCCCGCCTCGAGGCCGAACTCGGCCGCGACCCCGCCGGCACCGCCGACCTGGTGGAGCTGGCCGGCGACCCCACCGCCGCGCGCCGGCTGCTGCGCGGGTTCGAGCACGTCCGCCCCGACCTCGACCGCTGGATCGCGCGGGTGGCCCGCGACATGGGGCGTAGCGCCCCCGACTGCATTCTCGACCGCATTCTCGACCGCACCGCCGACTTGCTGGCGCCGCTGCAGCAGGACCTGGCCCGCCACCTGCTGCGGGGCACGCCCCTGGCCGAGCTGCCCGACCCGACGCTGGAAGCGCTGCGCGGGCCCGCCGCCCTGGTCGCGCGCGGCTACGCCGCCGGGCTCGACGCCGTCGAGCGGACCGAGCCGCCGGGCGGCAGCACGAGCCTGACGCGCGATCTGCAGGACCGCCGCGACGCGGCCCTGGCCGCCGCCGTCGAGTTCGAAGGCGGGGCGCCGCTCGACGACGTGCTGGACGGGTTGCTCCTGGTCGCGCTGACGAAGGAGGGCACGCCCAGGTGGCCGCGCGGCGGCGCCAAGGCCGTCAAGGCGGAGCGCGACGGCGCTTACGCCGCCGCGGCGCGCCCCCTGCAGGACCTGGCGGCCTGGCGGGATCTGGTCGCCCTGTACCGTCACAACGCGCTGCGGTTGCGCCTCGGGCTGCGCGGGCTCGACCACTACGCCGCGCTGAAGGCGCGGGACCGCTGCCTCGACTTCCACGACCTCGAGCGGCTGGCCCGGGACCTGGTGCGCGACGGGGAGATCGGCCCCTGGATCCTCTACCGTCTCGACGCGCGCCTCGACCACCTGCTGGTCGACGAGTTCCAGGACACCAACCGCAACCAGTGGGAGATCCTCGAGACGTTCGCGCAGGAGTTCCTGGCCGGCGATGCCGAGGACGGCAGGCCACGCTCGGTCTTCGTCGTGGGCGACGTCAAGCAGTCCATCTACGGCTTCCGCGGCGCGCAGCCGGGGATCTTCGCCGAGGTGGAGCGCTGGCTGTCCGCGAGAACGAAGCAGGCGGCCCTGACCCTGCCCGTGAACTTCCGCAGCCTGCCGGCGATCGTCGACACCGTCGGCGACCTGTTCCAGGCGGCGCCGCTGTGCGACCTGCTGCCGAACGACCTCGAGGTCGCCGCCGCGCGGCAGGCGCCGTTCCGCGACGACGGCCCCGGCCGCGTGCTGCTGCTGCAGCCGGTGGAGGACCGCGACGGCGACGACGGCACGCGCCACGCCGCGGCGGCGGCCCTGGCCGCGCGCGTGATCCGGGACTACCTCGCCCGCGGGACCGTGCGCGAGGACGGCCGCGACCGGCCCGCGCGTTACGGCGACGTGCTGGTCCTGTCGCGCACGCGCACCCACCTGCGGGACTACGAGGCGGCGTTCCGCGCGGCGGGCATCCCGATCGTGCCGGCCGGCCGCGGCGCCCTGGCGCGCAGCCGCGAGGTGCAGGACGTGTTGCTGCTGCTGCGCTGGCTCGTCTTCCCCACCGACGACACCGCGCTGGCCGGCGTGCTGCGCTCGCCCCTGGTGCGCGTCGGCGAGCGCGACTTCCAGGAACTGCTGGCCCGACGCCGCACGCGCCGGGGACGCGCCTCGCTGTGGGACGCGCTGCGCGATGCCGAGGACGGGTCGCCCCTGGCCGCGACCGCAGCACTGCTGCAGGGCTGGCTGCGGGCCGTGGGCCACGTCCCGGCCCACCGGCTGCTGCGGCGCATCCTGCGCGAGACGGAGGCGCCGTCCCGTTTCGCGGAAGCGCTGGGCGAGCAGGCCCGCTACAACCTGCTGCGGCTGCACGACCTGGCCCTGGCGCACGAGCAGACGGCCTTCCCCTCCCTGCGCACCTTCCTCACCGCGGTCGAAAACGCTGCCCTGCGCGAGGACCAGGAAGAGGCGGTGCTGCCGGACACCGAGCAGGGCCGCGTGCGGATGATGACGATCCACGGCGCCAAGGGCCTCGAGGCGCCCTGCGTGCTGCTGGTCGACGCCGCCGACCCCATGACGCGCGAGGAGACGACGCTCGTGCTGGAAACCGGGACGTCGGGCGGCGGTCCCGTGGTCCAGGGCATCCGCAAGCAGCACCGCGATGCGACCGGCGGCGGCGATGGCGACCTCGGCTCCACCCTGGCGGCCACCGCGGCCCGCCGCCTCGAGGAGCAGCGGCACGAGCAGGCCAACCTGCTGTACGTGGCGATGACCCGCGCCCGTGACGAACTCGTGGTCCTCGGCGCCGCGCCCGAGCGCAACTCGCAGGCGCCCAGCTTCCTGAGCTGGCTCGCCGCGGGCCCGCGCCCACTCGACGACCTGCCCGACGACCTGGCGGCCGACGCAGCCCACCCGCCGGCGACGGCGGGCGCCGCGACGACGTCCGGCCCGTCGCTCTGGGAACCGACCGGCTGGGAGCCGCTGATCGAGACGCTCTCCCCTTCGGCCTCGACCGCGCCGCCGTTGCCCGGCGACGCGACACCCGGGGATGACCTGCACGCCCCCGAGTCGGCGGACGGGGCCGACGACGAGGCGCGCCAAGCCGTCTTGGAAGCGACCCTGGCCCGCGACGCCGCCATGGCGCACGGCACCGCCGTCCACCGCTGGCTCCAGTTCGCCGTCGAAGGCGGCGCGATGCCCGCGGGCGACGGCCCCGCCCACGCGGAGGCCGCTGCAGTCTTCGCCAATCCCGGGCTCGACGCGATCTTCCGCCCCGCCCGCGGCCGCGTCCTGTGCGAGGCCGCGGTCATGGCCCGCCTGCCGCGCGCGAACGGCGGCCCCGAACGCCGGCTGCTGGGCGCCGTCGACCTGCTGCTGGTCGGGGACGAGGAGATCGTGGTGGTGGATTACAAGACCAACCGCGTGACGGAGGCGGACCTCGGGTCGGTCGTCGAGCACTACCGCCCCCAGATGCAGGCCTACCGCGAAGCGCTGCGCGCCTGCCGCCCGGGACTGCCGGTCCGCTGCCTGCTGCTGTTCACGGGCCTGGCGGGCGCGGGCGGGCCCGGCCGCCTCGTGGCCGTCGACTGACCGCACGCACGCCGCCGAAAGGACCGTGACCGATGCCCACCTCCATGCTGCGCCCGCTGTTCATCGCGGCGCTGCTCGCTGGCCCGAATACCTGCGCCGCCCTCGACCGCGCGCCGGAACCCGTCGCCGCACCGACGACGCCGGCTCCGTCGGTCCCGCGGTTCGACTTCCGGAGCGAGGACCTCGCCCTGCTGGCGGGCGCCGGCGCCCTGGCGGTGATCTGCATGCTTGCAGATCAC
>JAURXS010000163.1 GCA_030654305.1 bacterium
GCTGGGCGGCGCGACGTTGCTCGTGGTGCCGTTGACCGACAGCTCGTCGCCGGGGCCGACCGGGGTCTGCCCGACGTTCGCGTCCACGCGAAACACGACCTTGACCGGCCGCCAGGTCGTGGTGCAGCGGTCGAAGTGGACCACGGGCAGGTCCAGGGGGCCGAGGATCCCGCCGACGGTGTCGAAGAGCTCGTCGTTCAGGAAGACGCCGCGGTCGCCCTGCGCAAAGCACTCGTAGGCGTCGTTGAGCAGGAACTTGTAGGTCACGTTCTTGCGCGAGCCGGCCGGGAAGGTGACGGCGACGGAGTAGATGCCGTCGGCGGCCGTCGCGTCCGGGGCGACGCCGTCATCAGCCAGCAGGTTGATCGAGGGGACGGTGTAGTCCAGCGGCGCGTCGGAGCCGTTGACCGCCACGACGTCGCCGGGCGTGAAGCCGTAGACGTTCAGGTCCACGTGCAGCAGCACGTCGATGGCGTGGGCGGTGAACTGGGTCGGGTCCGCGTCGTTCCACCACACGTCCAGGACATCCTGGGCGCCGGTGGCGAGGTCCATGACGTGGTTGCGGTTGCCGGCGATCGGCTCGTAGGTCGCGCAGTTGTAGACCCACTTCCACTCCAGGTTGGCCGTGGCGGCGCCGGTGCCGCAGTTGCCGGGCAGGCAGAAGTCGGAGGCGACCTCGTAGACGCCGCCGCCCTGGTCCACGCCGGACATGCCGTCGCACAGCGACCAGGTCAGCGGCAGCGTGCCGCCCTCGACGGTGAAACTGCCGTAGGGGGGCGTCTGGCTCGTCAGGAACTGGCTCATGCGGCCGCGGAACACAACGTTCTTGATGGCGAAGCAGGCCGTGCTGCCCGCGACGATCGGGTTGCCGGCGGCGTCCTGCACGTTGCTCACCGTCACGGTGTACATCGTGGCGCTGGCGCCGATGTCGGCCGCCAGCGCGAGGTGCACGACGTTCTGGTTGAGGGCGTCGCGCGTGGCCGTGTTGACCGTCGCCCCGGTGACCAGGTAGTTGCCGGGCGTCTGCGAGGTGGCGAGCCCGACCGGCTCGCTGAAGGTGACGTCCACGACGCCCGCGGTCAGGTGCTGCGCTCCCGACAGGGTCGGCGGGTCGTTGTCGGCGGCGTTCATGACGGTGAAGGCCAGGTAGTCGATCATCGGGATGTCGACGGGCGTGTCCCAGGTCGTCGAGCCCGGGGTCGAGAGCTGGCTGGCGTCGTTGGCGGCGGCGTCCAGGGGGCCCTTGGTCGGGCTGTCCTGGGTGACCCAGGCCTCGACGTTGATGTTCGCCCCCGGCGCGACGCCCAGCGAGGCAAGCAGCACGCCGATCTCGGCGAAGCCGTTGCCGGCGATCCAGCCGAGCGCCCCGTTGCCGGGCGCCGAGAGGTTGGCCCAGGCGGAGCCGTTCCAGTACATGCCGCCCTGCCAGTTGTTGTCGAGGTTCACGTAGAACATGAAGTCGGGCTTGTTGGCCGCGAGGCTCCACTCGAGCTGCCGGCCCCAGGGATCGAGGGTGCCGCCGGCGGGGGTGCCCACGTCGATGGCGATGCCCAGCTGGACCGTGCCGAAGGTGCCGTTCTCGTGGTCGAAGCCGACGTAGAGCTTCACGGCGTCGTTGGTCACGTAGAAGTCGCCGATGTCGATCTGGGTGAACTGGGTGTCGCCGCCGTCGGCGTCCAGCAGGTTAGCCGGATTGAAATCGTTGACGCCGTCGATGGCGATGGTCTGCGGCACCTGGGCCGCGAGCGCCGTCGGCAGGGCCAGGGCGATCACGGCCAGCAGGGCGGCGCGGACCGGGGTTCGGGTGGTGCGCATGGACATCCTCCTCATTTCACCAGGGTGAGCGTCCGGGTCGCGACCCGGCCGCCGTGAACGAGCTTGCAGACATACGTGCCGGCGGCCAGGGGACGGTCGTCGTCGCCGACGCCGCGCCACGCCACCGCGTGGGGACCGGGGGCCAGCGGTCCGTCGACCAGCACGGCCACGCGTTCCCCCTTCAGGTTGAAGACGGCCAGGCTGACGGGCGCGGCCTCGTCGCCGGGCAACTCGAAACGGATCAGGGTCCGGGGGTTGAAGGGGTTGGGGTACGGCGGCGACAGCGCCAGCAGCGCGGGCGCGGGCGGGACCGCGGTCGTCGTCCAGGCGTCGGGCAGGCCGTCGTCGTCGTCGTCGACGGTGAAGGTCCAGACGGTGTCGATCGTCGGCAGCGCCGCGGCCGCGTTGCTGGGCGCCGAGTCGCCCCCGAGCACGCCGCCGGGCTCGGGGTCCCAGCACAGCGACGCCACCACCGAGAGCGTGGCGCCGGCGGGCACCCGTCCGGCGCCCAGCCCGAACAGGGTGTCCCAGGGGATGGCGATCTCGCTGCCGCCGAGGTCGCCGTTCAGGTGCTGGGAATCGAACGCCGACTCGATCTCGCCGGTGAGGTCGGCGGTCGTCGTCGGCGAGAGGATCCGCCAGAAGGAGTCGCCGTCCCAGACCGACTGGTGCTGGTAGCAGCCGTACTGGAAGTCGGCGCGGAAGCCCGGCGCCGTGAAGAGCGCGCCGCGCTCCCAGACATTGATCGCCGCGAGGTTGGTCTGGCCCGCGGGGCCGCCGGGGTCGGTGTCCAGGTACAGCAGCCAGGAGTTGCCGTCGACCCGGCCGTCGATGGCCAGGTAGAGGTAGGTGTCGTCCCAGCAGGCGTGCAGGCCGTCGATCTCGTTGCTGGCGGTCCACGCGGAGTCCGTGGGGTCGGCCAGGGAGAGGTAGCCGTCCCACTCGCCCGCCTCGATGCGCCCGTCGAGGGCCACGAGCGTCGGCGCGCGCAGCGCGATCGCGACGTCGTCGGCCGCGGTCACGGGCGTGTTGCCGGCGCCGCCGGGGTCGCGCACGGCGTCGGCCGCCACGAGCAGGCGCAGGTCGGCGGGCGCCAGGGCCGCCAGCGCCGCGCCGTCGGCGGCGTCCAGTTGCAGGGTGAGCGCGTAGCCGGCGAGGGTCTCGACCACCGTGGTCGCGGCGCCCAGGACCAGTTCGGCCGCGCCGTCGGCGTCCTCGTCGACGCCGAAGCCCGTCGGGTCCAGCGTGGCCGGCGCCGCCGCCTGGTCGAAGGTCACGACCAGCCGGCGCGAGGTCGGGTAGAAGTCGGCCGCCACGGGCCGCGGTCCGAGGTCGTCGGTCAGCGAGTCGGCCAGCGCGCGCAGTTCGGCGATCTCGCCGCCGGCGCCGGGCGCGCCCGTCACGCCGGCGAACAGCCGCACCGCGAAGGTCCCGGCGCCCTTGATCTCGTCGCCCTTCATGAGCGTGCCGGCGAACTCGCCCTGGTGCGACGCGCCGGCGGTGCCCAGCACCCAGGCCGCGGTCAGGCCGGTCCAGGGATTGCGCTGGCCCATGTAGGCGGCGTCGGCGACCCAGACGCGGTCCATCTGCGCGTTCCACACCAGGTCGACCAGGGAGGGCGAGAAGCCGCTGCGGATCCAGTGGGTGCCCGCGCCCACGCGGTAGACGGCCTCCAGGAAGCTGTCGCCCTCGGTCAGGGTGATCTCCTTGGACACCTCCCCGCGCGTCGCGCGCAGCGTCACGGTCGGGCCGGCGCCCTGGACGACCTGCAGGTCGTAGGTCTCGTGCTGGTGGTCCGGGCTCACGTCGCTGAAGGCGCCGACGTGGTTGGAATCGTTGTAGTCCGCTTCGCCGTTCCAGGAGGCGTTGTCGCTGCCGATGGCCGTGTCGCCGACGCCCGGCCCCTTGACGAACAGGTTGACCAGGCGGCCGCCGGCGGCCTCGAAGACCGCGTACAGGCGGTCGTTGAACAGGACGACCTCGTCGTACCCGTCGTTGTCGACGTCGGCCGCGTAGGCCGCCGTGGTCAGCGCGTAGAGACCCGCGGCCCAGCGCGAGGCCTCGGCGTAGACCAGCGCCTGCTTCACGTGCGCGGAGTAGTTGTGCTCCCAGCCGGGGATCGGCCCCACGATGCCCTCGTGCCAGGCCGTCTCGTAGAGGTTGGTCATCATCACGTACCAGCCGGCCTGCGAGATGTGGTTGTCCGGGGCCGCCATCAGCGCGGTGTAAGCGTCGTTCCACAGGGCGCCGTAGTTCTTGCAGCTGCCGCCCGCGCCGGCGCAGTTGCCGCTGCCGTCGCCGCCGGCGACCCAGGGCACCCAGCCGGCCCAGTGCCCGTACCAGCCGTTGTCGCCGCCGCCGTAGCCGCCGGTGCCGCCGATCTCGCTGTAGGTGCCGGGCACGGGCGAGAAGCTGTCGCCGTTGAAGTTGGGGTTGGTCAGGGCGTCGGCCAGCTTCCAGGTCGCGAGCCAGGCGCTCTCCTGGCTGCACTTGTTGACGAACCAGTCGTAGGTCTCCTTGGCGTTCGGGGTGGCCGAGGCCCAGCCGCCCATCTCGGCGATCGCCTCCCAGTCCTCGCCCGCGACCGCGATGCGGTACTCGCCCACGCCCGACGCCGCCAGCCCCGTCAGGATGTCCAGGGAGCCCTGGCCGTTGCCGCCGACGATGTTGCCGGTGAAGCTGCGGTCGCGCGGGATCAGGCGCAGGCCGTTGGCCGCCAGGAAGTGGATGCGGTGGTTGTCGTGGCCCTGTAGGTGGACGTCGTCGTCCAGGATCACGCCCCAGACGCCGTGCGGTTGGAAGTCGTCGCCGAGCCAGTCGTTGACGCCGTTGGACGGGTAGCCCGAGGTGTTGAGCCAGACGCGCTCGGGGACCCAGGCGACGTGCGGCTCGTAACCGTAGCGCGTGGCGACCATGTCGGTCTCGACGGAGACCGCCCAGTCGTTCATCTCGTCGCGCACGAAGGGCATGATGTGCTGCGCGTAGGCGGAGGTGAGCATGCCGGCCCAGCCCGCGGCCGCGCCGTCGGCGAGCCAGCCGTTGAAGTCCAGCGGGTCGCCGTTGTTGTGCGCCCACTCGGCGGCGGTCTGCAGCGGACCCGAGAGGTGGAAGTTGCCCGGAACGCCGGTCCCCTGGTGCACCTGGAGCGCCTCGTCGAAGCCGCTACCCTCGAGGTCGGCGCTGCGGCCGTGGAAGACGTCGCTGTAGCCGAGGCCCTGGTTCCCGTGCAGGACCAGCGCGCAGTTGGCGGCATACAGCTTGTCGGGCGGATCGCTGACGACGACCGTCTCGCCCGCCAGGGTGCTGACCGTGAACTCGAGGGGACCCGAGGCGAGATCCGGCGGCAGGTCCAGCCAGACCGCGTCGGGATCGCCCGCCCGCTTGCCGGCTCCGGCCGCCGCGTAGGCGTCGCCCGCGAGCCCGAGCCGATCCTCGAACAGGACCCGCGACCCGGCGGCGCCCGCGACGGTCACCCGCAACGGCACCTCGGCCGGGCCCGCGGCCAGGGCGCTGCCGGGGAACAGGCCCGCCGGATTCGCCGCGAGGCTCAGGAAGCTGATGCGCAGCCGGTCGGCGCCCTCGCCGCGGTGCCGCGTCACCGCCAGCACGTCGGCGCAGGGGGGCAGGCCCGGCAGGCGGCCCACGCCGTCGACGCCCAGGACGGTCACCGTCCACCCCGCCGTCTCGATACCGGCGGCTCGGGCGGGGCTGACCGCCAGCGCGACCAAGGTGCCGAACACGAGAAAACCGGCCGTCTTGCGGCCGCAGGGCGAGCGGTGCATGGCATCCCCCCGGGCGCCGCCTCGGCGGCGCCCGCCTTGGATCACGACCAAACAGACGCGTTGGGACGCTCGGGGAGCATCCGGAGCGCAGGATTCCATAGAAGATTGTATCAAAACTTGTTGGGGAATTGCAAGTAGCATCGACCGGGACGGCCGGGATCAGCCTTTGACGCCGCCCAGGGTCAAACCGGAGATCAAATAGCGGCTCAGCACCAGGAACAGCACCACCACCGGGATGCAGACCAGGACCGACCCGGCGGCGTAGTTGGCCCACTCGGTCTGGTAGGTGGTGGCCAGCGACTCGAGGCCCAGCGGCAGGGTGTGCAGTTCGGCGCTCGGCAGCATGACCCGCGCCACGATGAACTCGCTCCAGCCGGTCATGAAGGAGAACAGCCCGGTGATGACCAGCGCCGGCGCGCTCAGGGGCAGGGTCACGCGGCGGAAGGCCTGGAAGCGGCTGGCGCCGTCGATCAGCGCCGCCTCCTCGAGGTCGACCGGGATCGTGTCGTAGTAGCCCTTCATGGTCCAGACGCAGAACGGCAGCGCCGTGGCCACGTAGGCGATCACCACCCCGACCAGGGTGTCCACCAGCTGGACCTTGCGCATGATCATGTACAGGGGCAGCAGCAGCATCGTCGCGGGGAACATCTGGGTCACGAGGATCCCCTGCAGGGCGGCGCCGCGCCCGCGGAAGCGGGAGCGGGAGAAGGCGTAGCCGGCGAGGCTGGCCAGCGACACGCCGATCAGCGCCGTGCTCACCGACACCAGCAGGCTGTTGCGCAGCCAGGTCGGGAACGGCTTGTCGAACAGGATGGCGCGGTAGGCGCCCAGCGTGGCGTCCCGTGGGATCAGGCGCAGGTCGGTGGTGTAGAGCTGGTCGCCGGGCCGCAGCGAGATGTTGACGACCTGCAGGATCGGGTAGATGGAGAACAGCACGAACAGCCAGACCAGCGCGTGCACCCACACGTGGCTCCAGAGCCGGGCCGCCGGGCGCGCGCGCATCAGAACGCCTCCCGGTCCGCGGCGCGCTGGTAGATCTTCACGATCCCGAACAGGGTCAGGAAGATGAAGACCGAGAAGGCCGCCGCGTAGCCGTAGCGGTAGTAGGTGAAGGCGGCCTTGTAGACGTAGGTCACCAGGATGTGGCTCTTGTCGCCCGGTTCGCCCTGCTTGGTCACCAGCCAGATCACGTTGAGGTTGTTGAAGGTCCAGATCGTGCCCAGCACGATCGCCGGCGTCAGCACCGGCTTGAGCATCGGCAGCGTGATCGCCGTGAAGCGGCGCCAGGCGCCGGCCCCGTCGATGCGGGCCGCCTCGTAGAGCTCCTCCGGGATGCTCTGCAGGCCGCCCAGGGCCACGACCATGATGAACGGGAAGCCGAGCCAGATGTTCGTGAGCGTGGCGGCGGCGAAGGCCGTCCACTCCCCGCCCAGCCAGGCCACCGGCCCGAGCCCCAACCGGCCCAGCAGCAGGTTCACCGAGCCGTACTCCAGGTTGAACATGCCGCGCCAGGTCAGCGCCGAGATGTACTGCGGCATGGCCCAGGGCAGGATCAGCAGGGCGCGGTACAGCGGGCGGCCGGGCAGGCGGCGGTTCAGCAGCAGGGCCGCGCCCACGCCCAGGGTCACGTGGAAGACGAGGTTGACGCCCGTCCACAGGAAGGTCCGCAGCAGCACGCTCAGGAATTCCGGCTCGCGCAGCAGCTTCGCGTAGTTGGTCAGCCCGTTGAACGCCGGGTCGCGGAAGTGGAACATGTTCCAGTTCGTGAACGACATCCCGACGTTGTAGAGGAAGGGGTACGCCACCACCAGCAGCAGCACCGCGGCGGTGGGCGCCAGGAACCAGAGGGCCAGGCGGCCGCCCCGGGACTCGAGATCCGCGACCGCGCTGCGGGCGCTCACTCCCGCATCTCCGCGATCAGGCGCACGGCCCGCTCCTGCATGCGGGCGGCGGCCTCCGCGGGCGTCGCCTCGCCGCTGAGGCAGGCCTGGTAGGCGGGGCGCATGGCGTCCCAGATGGCCCGCATCTCGCTGACGATGGGCATGATGCGCCCGTGGTCGACCTGGCGGCGCGAGGCGGCCAGCAGCGGGTCGGCCACCAGTTCCGGGTCGGCGCGCACCTCGATGTCGCCCGGCAGCACCGCCAGCTCGCGCGCCAGGTCCTTCTGCACCTCGGGCGAGGTCAGCCAGCGCAACAGGGCCAGGGTGGCCGGCAGGCTCTTGGCGTGCGTGTAGCGGTTCACCGAGTAGCACTTGGCCGCGGTCATCGGCGTGGGCCACAGCCCGGTGGCGGGGATGCGCGGCAGCAGGCCCAGTTCGATGTCCACGCCGGCCTGCCGGTAGCCGTCCCACGACCAGGGACCGTTGACGATGTAGGCGGCCCGCCCCTCCTTGAACAGCGTGTCGGCCAGCTGGTAGTCGCACTCGCGCGGCATCACGCCGGCGTCCACGAGGCTCTTGAGGAAGGCCAGGGCGTCGATCATGCCCTGCGAATCGAGGGTCGGGTTCGCCTGCGCGTCCATGACCCAGCCGCCGAAGCCGCCCAGCCACGGCACCAGGAAGAAGGGCTCGATGCGGTCGAAGACCACGCCGTAGACCTCGGGCTTGCCGTCGCCGTCGCGGTCGACGGTCAGGCGGCGCAGCTGCTCGACCCAGGCGTCGGCGTCGGCGGGGATCGCGTCGACGTGCGCGCGGTTGGCCACCAGGGTCAGGTGGTTGCCCACCTGGTCGGGCAGGCCCCAGACGTGCCCCTCGAGCGTCGGCAGGCCGGAGGGGTCGAAGCGCGCCAGCACCTCGGGCGGCAGCAGTTCGTCCAGCGGCAGGATCAGGTCCATGATCACGAAGGGGCCGACCTGGTCCGAGGGGCCGTAGACCAGGTTGGGGCCGCCCATGGCCATGGCCGCGGTCTGGAACTGGGTGCGCAGGTCCTCGGTGTTGTAGTTGGCGCGGGAGATGCGGATGGCGGCGTATTCGGGGTGGGCGGTCCGGAACTCGCCGATGTGCTTCTCGAGCAGGGTGCGCTCGCGGGGGTCCATCTGCTCCCAGATCACGACCTGGTCGGCGCGGTCGACTCTTCCACAGCCGCCGGCGGCCGCCAGCAGCGACAGGCAGGCGACGAACGGCGCGGTGCGGTGGGGGCGCGGGCGGTTCATGGTCCTGCGAGGCTACCCCGCCGGGCCCGTCCCGCGCAATCGGAATGTGGTGGCGCGGCGGTCGCCACGCAGCCTATAATGCCGGCTCCCGGAACGCGACCACGTCCACCGACCGGAGCGGGGCGATCCCATGCGAGCCAGCCAACTCCTGCGTACCCGCGCGGCCCTGGCCGCGCTGCTCGTCCTGCTGGGCGCCGCGGGCGCCGCGGCCGAGCCCTTCCACGCACCGACCGTCGACGGACTCATCGCCGGCGACGGCGTCGACTGGGCGTCGCCCGACCGCGTGCTCGACGACTTCGACGACGACGGCAACCAGCGCTCGGGCAACGTCCGGCACCTGTGGCTCACCTGGGACGAAGAGAACCTCTACCTGGGTCTGAACTACCAGGCCCTGGACCGCACGGTCGTGGTCTACCTCGACGCGGGCCTGAACACGGGACCCGCCGACGCCGCGCTGCTCGACCTGTTCCCCCGCGCCCTGGTGCTGCCGCAGGGCCGCCACATCGACCTGATGCTCGCCCAGCACCACACCGGGTTCACGAACCTGGGCACGCTGCGGGCCTGGCGCGTCACCGGCGCGGACGGCGCGGTGACCGAGGTCACCGCCTCGACGCGCAACGCGCAGACCTACGGCGTGGACAGCACCTTCCCCGGCGCGAGCCTCTTCTGGTTCCGCAACGAGATCGCCATCCCCTGGAGCGTGGTCTACCCCGAGGGCGCGCCCGCGCGCGCGGTGCTGCGCGCCGCCATGGCCGTCACCCCCGGCGCCGACGGCTCCGGAGCCGACGACCTCATGCCCGGGCTCGGCCGCCTCGAGGGCGTCGCCGGCCCCATCCAGATCGCGCAGATGCACGCCTCGATCCTCGACCAGGACGGCGACGGCGAGGTCGACCCCCTCGACGCCGGCGCGAGCGGCGCCATCACCCTGCAGCAGGACCCGGGCACCGCGATCGTCACCGCCACGGCCACGCTGACCGACTGGAGCGGTGCGTCGCTGGACTACCCGCTGGCCTCCGTGCGCACCCCGGCGGGCGGACACGAGTACCGGCTCGGCCGCCTGGCGGCCGGCGACTACACGCTGCGGTTCTCCGCGCCGGGCTACTTCCCCGCCGCGATCGACGTCACGGTGGCGGCCGGGCAGGAATTGACCGGCGCCGACGTCACGCTGGAGAAGGCGACCACGATCACCGGCACGCTCTCGCTCGAGCTGGCCGGTTCGCGCGGCGGCTTCACGTTCCGCGCCCCGGACGGGACGGTCCTGGCGGAGCAGCCCCTGCTGCTGCCCAACCAGTTCCCCTACCGCTTCACGTTCTACGTGCAGGAGAGCGGCGACTACGAGCTGGAGGCCTTCGCCGCCAACCACCTGCGCCGGACCTTCACCATCCCGGTGGTCGCGGGCGTCGACGTCGCGGACCTCGCGCTGCAGCTGTCGCGGGCGCCCCTGATCGCCGGCGACATCCAGTTCGCCAGCGGTCCCGGCGCGGCCGGCACCGTGACGATCGGCAACGCGGCCGGCGACACCGTGTTCACGACCACCGCGATCGGGCCGGGCGCCACCGCATTCTCGTTCTACGCGCCACGGCTCGGGGCCCTGACGCTACGCGCCGCCGCCGGCACCTACGCGACCGTCCGGCGGGACGTCACCGCCGTCGCGGGCCAGGACCTCTCCGGGCTCGAGCTGCCGCTGCACCGCCTGCCGCAGCTCGCGGGCTCGATCGGCTTCGCCGACGGGCCCGGCCACGCGGGCCGGCTGATCCTCTCCGGAGGTGTCGCCGTCCCCGACACGCTGGACTTCCCCGCGGACGGCGGCACGTTCGCCGAAGGCTCCGGCGAGCTGCCCCCCTTCTTCGTGCCCGCCGGAACCTACCGGCTCACCGCCGAGGCGGACGGCTACGTGCCGCAGACCCGGGAGCTGGTCGTGCCGGACGCGCCGGACCAGACGGTGGACGCGGGCGCGACGTCGCTCGCGGCGGTGCGGGCCGACCGCCTGCGCCTGCTGGACGACCAGGGGTTGCCGACGGTGAGCGTCTCGGCCACCGTCTCGGTCCCCGCCGACGACTTCTATTCCTACGCCCTGCTGCTGCTCGAAGCGGTCGACGCCGACGGGCGCCGCGACCTCTACGACCTCGACGCCAAGCTGTCGGGCCTGCCCCTGACCGCGCGC
Source organism: bacterium (assembly GCA_030654305.1). Lineage (NCBI taxonomy): Bacteria > bacterium. The sequence continues at coordinate 10,913 of JAURXS010000163.1, forward strand.
AAGCTCGACGACGTCTCGCCGCCGAGCGGCGACGCGCGCTTCCTGGGGAGCGAGGATTTCGAGGACGTCATCACCACCGCGAGCGCGCAGGACGGCCTGGTGAGGCTCTGGATCGCCGACGACGCCGTCGAGGTGCTGCGGCTCTACGTGGGGCCGGACGTGCCCGACCCCCTCAAGCAGGGACCCGTGCCGCCGACGGCGCGCTTCATGGTGGGGTTCAACGACCCGCGCCCGGCGGTCGTCGTGCTCGCGGCCGAGCGGGACACACTGCGCACCGACGGCCTGGACGCCGTGCTGGTCTCGGCGCAGCTCTACGACTCCGCCGGGAACGCCAGCCTCATCCCGGACATCGCGGTCACCTTCTCGGTCGCCACGGCCTCGACCGGCGTCGGCGCCTTCACCGTCCCGACGGTGACCACCAACGCCGACGGGTTCGCCGTGGCCGAACTGACGGCCACCGGCACCGGCGTGCTGCAGATCGACGCGGCCGTGGCCATCGACGGCGACGTCCTGGAGGTCCGCACCGGAGGTCCCGACGGGCCCGTCGGGCGGCTGCCGGTGGTCGTGATCCCCGGCGTCACGGTGTCGTGGCGGATCGCCGCCTCGGCGGGCACCGCCGGCATCGCCGTCCCGGCGACGATCGTCGCCCAGCTGATCGACGCCTACGGCAACCCCA
>JAURXS010000164.1 GCA_030654305.1 bacterium
GGGCAACGGCTACAGCCTCTACGTGGAAGGGACCATCGCCAACCAGGACACCCTCCATCTCGACTCCACCAGCACCTGGTCCTACCTGAACATGGACAACGGCCCCGTCACGCTGACCGGCGGCGGCGTGATCAACGGCCACGGGGGATCGCGCTACGCGATCATCTACAGCACCGACTCCAGCCGCCTCATCAACCAGGACAACACCATCAGGGGCGCCATGTACGTGGGCAACAACCAGATCGGCGTCACCAACCACGGAACGCTGCTCGCGGATCACCCTGCGTGGCCGATGATGATCGACCCGAGCGCCGACGGCTTGATCAACACGGCCCTGATGCGCGCCGAGAACGGCGCCGTGATGGAACTGTATGCCGGCGACTACGACAATACCGGCGGCGTGATCGAGGCCGTCGACAACGCGACGGTCAAGTTGTTGGCCGCCACCGCCATCACGGGCGGCACGTTGCGGACGTCCACCGGCGGCGAATTCCAGGTCGACACCTATGGCGCGCGCTTCATCGACTTGACCAGCCTGGGCTGCGTGCGCGTGGGCAACGGCTACAGCCTCTTCCTGGAAGGGACCATCGCCAACCAGGACACCATCCATCTCGACTCCACCAGCACCTGGTCCTACCTGTATACGGCCAACGGCCCCGTCACACTGACCGGCGGCGGCGTGGTCGACGGCCACGGGGGATCGCACTACGCCATCATCTACAGCGGCGACGCCAGCCGCCTCATCAACCAGGACAACACCATCAGAGGCGCCATGTACGTGGGCAACGGCCAGATGGGCATGACCAACCACGGTACGCTGCTCGCGGATGACGCTCTGTGGCCGATGATCCTCGACGTCAACGGCGACGGCTTCCTGAACACGGGCACGGTCAGCGTGACCGGCGCCGGGGGCTTGCAGATACTGGCGGGGCCCTTCACGCAGCAGGGCGTCTTCGAGGTCGCGTCCGGCACACGGGCCGACCACGACGACGACTTCATCCAGACCGCCGGCGCCACCACCATCGACGGCACCCTCGACATGGGCTACGGCGACTCCGTCGAATTGCAGGGCGGCGTCTTCGGCGGCGAGGGCCTGGTCGTGGGCGACTTCCACAACACCGGCGGCACCGTCTCGCCCGGCGGCGCGCCCGGCACCCTGACCATCGACGGCGACTACACCCAGAGCCTCGACGGCACCCTGGCCATCGACATCGACGGCACGACCCCCGGATCCGGACACGACGTTCTGGAGATCACGGGCAACGCCGTGGTGGCCGGCGAGGTATCGCTGAACTTCCTGGCCGGTTACACGCTGGCCGTGGACGACACCTTCGTGGTCCTGACCGCCGACTCCGTGGTCGGCGAACTGACGATCGCGCCGGGCGGCGACTTCCCTCCCGGCATCATGCCCTGGGTCGCCGTGCGCGGCAACGATGTGGTCGTGACCATCGAGCAGATCAGCATCACCGGCGTGGAGGATCCCGAAGACGTGCTGCCTCTGGTGCGTCCCTTGAAGGTTTCGCCCAATCCGAGCTCGGGCGGGCAGGTGACCATCGACTACGCGCTGGCGGACAAGAGCGCCAACGAGACCGTGGCCATCTACGACATCGCCGGCCGTTGTGTCCGCACGCTGAGCAGCGGGCTGAAGAGCAGCGGCGGCCAGATGCAGTGGAACGGGCGGAGCGACGACGGACGCCCCGTCGCCGCCGGGGTCTACTTCGTGCGGCTGCAGGCCCGGGGCGGCTACGAGGAAGTCAAGCGGGTGACCGTGGTTCGGTAAGGCCTCAGTAGGAGATGTGAGGGCCGGGCGTCTTGGCGCCTGGCCCTTGGTCGTATCGACACCGTCGAAGTAGTGATGATGAGATGCCGGATCGGCACATTCCAGTTGACTAGCCGCTCCATATCATTTGATCAGCGTCATTCTCCCCGAATCGCGATATTCGCCGGCGCGCAGGCGATAGATGTAGGTCCCAGTCGGGACGTCACGGCCCATTTCGTCGCGTCCGTCCCACGCAACCTCGTGGTAGCCTGCAGGCACCTCGATGCCGTCGAGGAGCAAGGCCACGCGTCGTCCGGCCAGGTTGTAGATTTCCAGCGATACGTGGGCCGGTTCCTCGGTGATGTACCAGATCATGGTAGAGGGGTTGAACGGGTTCGG
>JAURXS010000165.1 GCA_030654305.1 bacterium
CTCGAACAGCTTCCTCGAGTACCTGGACTGGGTCGGCACCGTGGCCAACCCGCTCGCCGACACGCTGGTCCGCGTGACCGCGGTCATCAGCTACGACAACGAGCCCGGCTACGACTTCCTGTCGCTGCGCTACGAGACCCCCGCGGGTATGGTGGAGCATGCGGCGTGGAACGGCTACGCCGTGGCCGAGCCCGTCGACGCGTCGTTCACCCTGACGTCCGCCGACTACGTCAACACCAACCAGGTCCACCTGCGCTGGCAGGCCGACGCCGACGGCGCCTGGTCCGACAGCGACTGCCTGTACCCGACCCAGGGCCACAGCCAGTTGGACGACATCGTCGTCTACTTCAACGGCGTCATGCAGACGTCCGACAACTTCAACAGCGGAATCGGCCCGAACTGGTTCACCGTCGTGCCCCAGGGCTACGGCAATTTCGCCAAGGTCTGGCCGCTGCTCGAGGATCTCGATCCTTGCGTGACGAACGAGACCCCCCAGTTCGCCTTCATCGATGACGGCATCGTCGTCCCCGGCGTCGGCCCGTCCTCGAACCTGCTGTACACCTACGGCCCCAGCGGCTACAGCCGCAACTGCACCGGTGGCGCCCTGGGCGCGAACACCGACGACAACCTGCTCGGCAACGAGATCTGGTCGCCGCCGTTGGCTTGGCCCGCGGGTGACTACGTCGCCGCCGCGCTGCAGTTCGGCAACTACCTGCATTCGCCGTACGGCACTGCGACGTTCGACGGTATCTTCCAGGTCTGGCACGTTCGCTGCTCGACCGACGGCGGCAACACCTGGTACGGCTGGGCCGATCGCAACACGATCTACTACAGCGCCCAGGGTGCCTACGGCCGCAGCTCCTTCGTGGTCACGGACCTGCTCGAGCCCGGCACGACGCACGTCCAGGTCGCGCTGGGTCTGACGGAGGATTCGCGCTACAACATCGGGACCGACGGCACGCCCGCGTCGTACTTCGACAACGTGGCGTTCTTCGTGTACACCTACGGCGGCCCCGCGATCTCCATCAGCGGCGAGTGGGACCTGCCCAACGACCAGTTCGCGAAGAACCTGGACCTGGGCAACCTGGCCAGCAACAACCTGCGCTTCGACATGTGCCAGGACCTCCTGGACACGACGAGCCCGAACATCGTTCACGGCGACTCCGTCGTGATCAACGTTCAGCCCGTGCGCCCCGGCGCCGAGCTGGTTGCGCTGCCGCGGATGCACTACAAGATCAAGTGCAACCCGCTGTTCAACGGCGTGCGCAACGTGACGCCGGTGGGCGGCTACATCGAGGGCGACGCCGTGGCCGACAGCGTCTTCACCTCGGCCGGCATCCTGGTCCAGTGGCGTTGGGCGTTCGATCTGGACGACGACGGCCTGCTGTTCCCGGGTGACCAGCTGCACTGGTACATCACGGCGACCGACCGCGTGAACGGCGACCCCGGCACCGACGGTACCACGACCTATCCGGCCAACATCACCGGGTTCGGCGTGTTCCCGGGTGATGCCGGTTACGTCCAGTTCCAGTGGCCGTTCCAGTGGATCTGGCGCGGACTGCCGTCGGTGACCGACCTCGCCGGCACTCAGCCCAGCATCCTGTTCTGGCACGACTTCGGCAACTTCGGCGGCGGCATCAACGAGTGGAAGCAGTCCTTCGCTCAGTTGGGCCTCATCGAGAACGTCGACTACGACATCTACTTCACGCAGGCCCCGTCCTCGAACGTCGGCAACGGCCTGGGCGCCAACGCGTCCGCGGTCGCCCTCGCCGGCTACGAGACGATCCTGTACGGCTCGGCCACCCTGGCCGGCTCGCCGCTGACCGGTCCCGCCATTGCTCCGGGCAACACCGGCGACAAGGGCGACGACGTGGCTCGTCTGTCGGCGTGGCTGGGCACCGGCAAGAACCTGCTCGTGACCGGCGACCGCGTCGTCGTCGCGACCGGTTCGACCACCGTCGCCGGCGGCGCGGCGTTCGTCCAGAACTGGCTGGGCTGCACCCGGCTGGCCACGGACGTCCGTCCGCTCATCGGCGGCCAGGCGGCCCCGCTGGTCGTCCCGACCCCGAGCAACGTGGTGGGCTTCAGCACTCCGTTCGTTGCTTACGGTTCCTGCCCGACCTTCCGCGTGTTCAACGGCATCGGCGTCTACGCCTCGCCGTTCGGCTACTCGACGAAGGCCGGCGAGTTCACGGCCGTGGGTGCCTACCCGACCTACGCGGCCATGGTCTCGAACCACAACACGGTTGCCGGTACGAAGGTTGTGACGGTTCCGGTCGACTTCGGCGCCTGGTACTCCCCGTACTCGACGGCCAAGGCCGATCCGGCTCCGTACGCCGCCCGCACCCAGGCTCTCGGCGAGATCCTGGTGTGGTTCGGCTACACGCCGACCTTCGGCACCACGCCGACTCCGAGCAGCGGCGTGTTCTTCGCGAAGAACTACCCGAACCCCTTCAACCCCATGACGACGATCGAGTGGTCGATCCCGCGCGCCGGCGATCTGTCCATCAAGATCTTCAACGTCAAGGGCGAGCTGGTCCGCACCCTGCATGACGGCTTCTCTGCGGTGCAGAGCGGCGTCATGGAGTGGAACGGCACCAACGACAGCGGCCGCGACGTCGCGTCGGGCGTGTACTTCTACGAAGTGCGCTCCGGCGACAACGTGTCGGTCAACAAGATGGCGCTCGTGAAGTAACTCCGGTCACTTCACGGGTCGGCGTCCGAGGGAGGGCGGTCCGCAAGGGCCGCCCTCCTGCTTGGCGGGGAGGGGGCGCCGCAGGGTGCGGTGTGCGGAACCGCAATGCCGGTAGGGAGTTCGGCGCTGCGGCGGGGAAACTAGAAGTTGACACTCGTGCCCGACGATCCCTATATTTCCCAGGCAGCTCGCAAACGCTCCTCGGCGTGGAAACGACATGTTTCCGCGTTGTTCTAGCCGGTTTGTCGCCCGCGGACGGATCGGTCGTGCCCGCCCGGTCGACCTGGCGCCGGGCTGGAAAGGCGAGACCCATCATGCGAGTCCTCCGTCATCTGCGGATCTGGGCGCCGGCGCTGTCGTCGGCGGCGCTGGTCGTGCTGTTCGGTTGCCGCGCCTTCGAGCCGGAGACCGTCATCGTCAATCACGCCCCTGAGACCTACGTGACCGGCGGGCCTCAGGGAGGGGCGGGGGGGCAGTTCCACCACCACCTCTTCTGGTACGGCGCCGACTCCGACGGCCGCGTCGAACGCTTCATCTGGGCGTTGACCGAGGGCACGGTCCAGGACCCCGAGACCGACGACGACGAGGAGGACTCCCGCTTCAACCCGGCCGAGAACATCACCACGCTGCAGATCGGCCACTACACGACCAAGACCGACTCGATCTTCGACTTCCAGATCAACGAGGGGTCGACCACCTCGGCGGACCTGACGTTCCACATCGTGGCCGTCGACGACCGCGGGGACTACGACCGCACGCCGGCCCGGCTCTATTTCCTCAGCAACGCCCTGGGCCAGCCCGACATCCAGTTCTTCCTCGGCGACGAGCAGACCCCCGCGACGCGCTTCGCCGACTACGACACGATCGGCTACGCGCTGCCCTTCCGGCTGACCTGGCTGGGCACCACGCCGAACATCCACTCGTTCTCGCCCGAGATGCTCGCCGCCCGCGACACCGTGCCGCCGCTGGACGGCCTGTTCGGCTTCAAGTACCGCATGCCGCTGGACGTGGCCTGCGACGCGACGAGCGAGGATTGCTGGAACCCGCAGCGGTTCGACCCGGCCACGAACCGGCAAGTCTCCTACTTCAGCGTCGTCAACAGCCTCTCCTTCAGCAACGACGACTCCGGCGAGGACGTCTCGCGGCGCCGGCTGTCGCCATCGGTCCACACGCTGCTGGTCAACGCCATCGACGTGGCGGGCGTCGAGATCCAGTCCGACCGCCAGGACCTGAACTTCGTCCACAACTACGACCCCGAGACGATGATCCTGGGTCACGCCAAGCCCCACGACCTGGACGGCGACGGCGTCGTCGAGGCCGGCGAGGCGCTGTCGTTCGACAGCGACCCCTTCTACCCTTCTGACGCCAACCAGTACCCCTACTTCGAGGTGTACCGGCCGGACGGCACCGTCACGACATCGCCCTTCGCCGAGGGCGCCCGCGTGCCCCAGAGGTCCGTCGTCCATTTCAAGGCCATCGGCTGGGACGACCACCGCGACACGCGCCTGCGCGACATCCCGGGCCAGACGCCGCCCGGCTACGGCCTGCGCTTCCAGACCAAGTTCGACGCGGTGGGCCGCTTCCTCGGCGGCGCGAA
>JAURXS010000166.1 GCA_030654305.1 bacterium
CGTGGACGGCCCGCCCACCGGCGTGGTGCAGATCGCCCACGGGCTGGCCGAGCACGGTGAACGCTACGACCGGTTTGCCAGGGCGCTCAATGCGGCCGGCTTCGTGGTCCACGCGGTCGACCACCGTGGGCACGGGCGCACCGCCAACGGGCGACTGGGTGACATCGGTGCGGCCGGCTTCGGTGGCCTGATTGCCGACGTGGCCCAGTTCGGCGCCGCGCTGCGCGCGCAGCACGGCGGCCTGCCGGTGTTCCTGTTCGCGCATTCGATGGGGTCGTTCGCCGCGCAGGCGGCCATGCTCGACCACTCCGCCACCTGGTCGGGCGTGGTGCTGTCCGGCTCGACCGCGCTGGACGCGTTCGGCGCGGCCATGGCCAACGCGCCCGCGGACGCCCCCGCCGGGCTCGAAGCCTTCAATGCCGGCTTTGAGCACCGCACGGGCTACGAATGGCTGTCCCGCGACCCCGCCGAGGTGGACGCCTACGTGGCGAACCCCTGGTGCGGGTGGGACGTGCCGGCCGATGTGATCCCCGCCTTGTTCGCGCCCGCGCCCCGGGTGGCCGACCCCGTGCTGCTGGCGGGCATCCGCAGCGACCTGCCGGTGCTGATCGCTTCAGGCGATGCCGACCCGCTGGCGGGTGGCGGCGCGCTGATCCAGCTGCTGGGCCAGCGCTACCGCGAGGCAGGCCTGGCCGACGTGACGGTCAAGCTGTACCCCGGCGCCCGCCACGAAATCCTGAACGAGACCAACCGCGACGAGGTGACGGCCGACATCGTGGCCTGGCTGCGCGCGCACGCGGCGTAGGCGCCGTCCTAGACCGTCGGCACCGTGCCGCCGTCGATCAGGTGCTCTGAGCCCGAGATGGAGCCCGCGCGCGGCGACACCAGGAAGGTGATCAGATCGGCCACCTCTTCCGGCCTGGCCGGCCGTCCGAGCGGGATGCCCCCCAGCGACTGCATGATGATCCGCTGGCCGCCCTCGTAGTCCGTCCCGGCCTGGCGTGCCAGCCGCTCGGCCAGCGCCA
>JAURXS010000167.1 GCA_030654305.1 bacterium
CCATGGGCCCCGACCGCACCATCGCCGAGGCGCTGGCCCAGATGGCCCGCTACAGCATCTCGGGCGTGCCCATCACCGAGGGGCGCCGGCTCGTGGGCATCCTGACCAACCGCGACCTGCGCTTCGTGCGCGACACGAGCCGCCTGGTGCGCGAGGTCATGACCAGCCAGAACCTGGTGACCGTGCCCGAGGGCACGACGCTCGAGCAGGCCGCCGAGAAGCTGCACGCCCACCGCATCGAGAAGCTGCCCGTGGTCGACGCCGCCGGCAACCTCTGCGGCCTGATCACGGTCAAGGACATCCAGAAGAAGCTCGACTACCCGCGGGCCAGCAAGGACGGCCGCGGCCGGCTGCTCTGCGGCGCGGCCGTGGGCATCGGCGAGGCCGGGCGCGAGCGCATCGACCTGCTGGTCGAGGCCGGCGTCGACCTGCTGGTCGTCGACACCGCGCACGGGCACTCGCGCAACGTGATCGAGGCGGTCCGCGAGGTGAAGCGGCGCCACCCGGGCCAGCAGGTGCTGGCCGGCAACATCGCCACCGGCGAGGCGGCCCTGGCCCTGATCGAGGCCGGCGCCGACGCCCTGAAGGTGGGCATCGGCCCCGGCTCGATCTGCACCACGCGCGTGGTGTCGGGCGTGGGCGTGCCGCAGATCACCGCACTGCTGGACGTGGTGCGCGCCGCCCGGCCGCACGGCGTGCCGGTGGTCTCCGACGGCGGCATCAAGTACTCCGGCGACGTCGTCAAGGCCATCGCCGCGGGCGCCGACACCGTCATGCTGGGCTCGCTCTTCGCCGGCACCGAGGAGGCGCCGGGCGAGAAGATCCTGTTCGAGGGCCGCGTCTACAAGGGCTACCGCGGCATGGGCTCGGTGGCGGCCATGCAGCAGGGCAGCAAGGACCGCTACTTCCAGGACACGGTGACCGAGGCCGACAAGCTCGTGCCCGAGGGCATCGAGGGCCGGGTGCCCTACAAGGGCCACCTGGAGGACATCTTCTACCAAATCGTGGGCGGGCTGCGCAGCGGCATGGGCTACTGCGGCACGCGCACCATCGCCGACCTGCAGCGCGAGGGCCGCTTCGTGCGCGTCACCGCCGCCGGCCTGCGCGAGAGCCACCCCCACGACGTGCTGATCACCAAGGAAGCCCCGAACTACGGGACGCGGGTCTGATGCGCCTGCCCGGCCTCGACCTCTCCCGGATCAGTCCGGACTTCCGCCGCATGCTCCTGGCCACGCTCTGCTTCGGGGCGGCGGCCGGCGTCTTCCAGTCCACCTTCAACAACTACCTCAGCGACGTCCACGCCCTGGACGCCGGGGCGCGCGGCTGGATCGAGCTGCCGCGCGAGCTGCCCGGATTTTTGATCATGTTCATCTCGGCCGCGCTGCTGACCTTCATGTGCGAGGCGCGCATGGCCGCCGCCGCGATGATCCTGACCGCGGGCGGCGCGCTCGGCCTCGGGCTGCTCGCGGGCGACACCCTGCCCTTGGTCGCCTTCCTGATGATCTGGAGCCTCGGCGACCACATCATCTTCGCCGTGGAGGGTCCGCTGGGCCTGACCCTGGCCCGCAGCGG
>JAURXS010000168.1 GCA_030654305.1 bacterium
TACTCCGGCCTGGCGAAGGTGTCGGTCCAGCCGAGGTAGTCCCAGTAGTCCACCGAGAAGGTCAGGGCGAGCACGCCGGGCCGGTCGGCCAGCCGGCCGAGGTGCGCGTTGGCGTCGTCGCACGAGCCGCAGCCCTGCGCCGTGAACAGTTCCACGAGCACCGGCGGCTTGGCCGCCGCTGCGCCCGCCGAAAGGGCGAGCAGGATCACGCTGAGCAGGGCGGCCTTCCGCATCGCCCCCGGCTTAAGGAGTGTTCCGGGGGCTGTAACTCTCAAGAAGCCGTGAGCTTCCCGCACGGCAGGTCGGCCGCGAGCCCATGGCGCGGTCCGGCGCTCGCGCTAGAGTGCCCGTCCGTTCCGCGCTTCGAGGAGACGCCGTGTTCCAGGCTCCGCCGCCCCCTCCGCCGCCGCCCGAGATCGTGCGGACCGAGAGCGCCTATCTGCAGGTGGCGCGCAAGGACGTGCCGATGGTGCTGACCAAGGGCAAGCAGGGCGAGAACGCCCTCATCCGCTACCAGCTGTTCGTGCGCACCGACGTGGAGGCCCGCCAGGCGCCGGCCACGCCCGAGGCGCCGCCCCCGCCGGTGTTCTGCCAGTGGGTGGCGACGGTCTATCTCGAGCGCGAGCCGTGCTTCGAATCGATCACCGGCAAGCTGGCCTGCGGCGAGCGCTACACTGTGCGGCTGGAGGATCGGGAGCGGGGCAATGAAACCCTGCCGCTCACCGCCGAGGCGACGGCCTGCGCGGTCGGCAAGCCCGAGATCGCCGCGGCCAGCAGCCGGCTCGCAGCCGCGGCCGAGGCCAGGGCGGACACCCGGTTCGGCGACGACCTGACCCGGCGGCTCACCCCCGAGCTCGCCCGGGGCGGGATCACGGCGAGGATCCGGCCGCTGAAGTGAAGAGGGCGGCCGCATCGCTGCAGCCGCCCCGTCTCACTCTTCGCTGGCCCGAAGCCTACGCGTCCGGCTTGGCCAGGCTGCGCAGCACGTAGTTCAGGACGCCGCCGTGCTTGAAGTATTCGAGCTCGGTGGGCGTATCGATCCGGCAGCGGACCGGGAAGCGGGCGATGCGGCCGTCGCTGGGACGGTACATCTCCACGATCAGCTGCTTGCGGGGCGCGAGCTCCGTCAGGCCGCGGATGGTGACGATCTCCTCGCCCGTCAGGCCCAGCTTGTGCCAGCCTTCCTGCAGGAACTGCAGCGGCAGCACGCCCATGCCCACCAGGTTCGAGCGGTGGAT
>JAURXS010000169.1 GCA_030654305.1 bacterium
ACTTCGAGGCCGTGCCGCGGCGCGAGGACTACGGCGTGGACCCCGCCCGCGCCGGCGCGTTCTTCGCGGGCGCCGCGCGCTTCCTGCCCTGGCTCGCGCCGCAGGACCTGCGGCCGGCGCTCAGCGGGCTGCGCCCCAAGCTCGACACCGACGCTCCCTTCGCGGACTTCCGCGTGCACCGCGAAGAAGGGGACCTCGAGGGCCTGATCGACCTGATCGGGATCGACTCGCCGGGGCTGACCTCCGCGCCGGCGCTGGCGGAGATCGTCGCCGCCCTGCTCGACGGCCGCGAACCCTGGACGGCGCCATGACCGCCGCGGTCGTCGCGATCCTGCTGCTGCTGCTGGCCGGCATCGCTGCGGCCCGCGCCCTGCGCGCCGCCGAACAGTGGCGCGCGACGCCGCGCGGCCGCGCGCCCTTCGCCCACACCGTCGCGCACTACCGGCGCTGCTACGACCGCCGCGGGTTCCTGATCCTCGGCGGCGTGGCGCTGGCCGCCTTCGTCATGGCCCACAGCGGCCTGGACGAGGCGATCGACCGCGCCCACGAACGCCGCGTCCGCGGCCCGCGCAGCGACGCGGCCGTCGGCATCCTGCGCGGGTTCGGGCGGCGGCCGTGGTTCCTGGTCTGGGGCGCCTTCGCGCTGCTCGACGGGCTGGTCGCGACGACGCCCCTGCTGCGCTGGGGCCGCCGCAACTTCGAGGCCATGGTCGTCGGTCTGCCCGCCCTCTGGTCCCTGCAGTTCGCGGGCGGCGCTTCCCGCCCCACCGACCCGCCGGGCGACGCCCACTGGCGCCCCTTCCGCGACGACAACACGGCGTCGGGCGACACGTTCGTGGCCGCCGTGCCCTGGCTCACCACGGGCCGCACCGTGAGCGAGCCCTGGCTGCGGCGGTTGGCCTGGCTGCTGAGCTGGGGCCCGGGCTGGGGCCGGCTCAACGACCGCAAGCATTACGCGAGCCAGGTGGTCCTCGGCCACGAGATCGCGGCGCAGGCGGTGCGCTCGGTCGCCGACCCGGGTCCCGCCGCCGATTCCCCGCCGTCGCCCTGAACCTTCCCCCCTCGTCCACCGTAGTCCCCGTTCATGGGACGGGATCCCCGCCCGGGGATCCGCAGGCACGCCCGCCCGCCGGCCCCGTCCGCCGGCAGTGCGCTGCTCGTTCTCGCCGGAGCATTGCAGGGCACCGCAGACAACCCGACGAGGTGAGACATGGCCGCGATCCCCCTGACCGCACCGTCCGCCACGGCCCGCGCGCGCCTCTGCGCGCTGCTCGCGCTCCTGGTTCCCGTGCTGCCCGCCGCCGCCGCGGACTTCACGCCCGTCTTCAAGCCGTCCCTGACGATCGCCCGCGCCGCGGGCGGGATCGACGTCGACGGCCGTCTCGGCGACGCGGGTTGGCGCGACGCCGCCCGCACCGACCACTTCGGCGAGCGCCAGCCCGGCGACAACGTCGCGCCCCTGGTGCGGACCGAGGCCCTGCTCGCCTACGACGACGACAACCTCTACGTGGCCTTCGTCTGCGACGACGATCCGGCCGCGTTGCGGGCCACGATGTGCCAGCGCGACCAGTACGAGAACGACGACGCGGTGGGGATCTTCCTGGACACCTTCGGGGAGGCCGCCTGGGCCTACGAGTTCTTCGTGAACCCCTACGGCATCCAGCACGACCTGATGTGGACCAGCGTCCACGGCGAGGACGACGGCTTCGACGTCGTCTGGCACTCGGCGGCCCGGATCACCGACACGGGCTACGTCGTCGAGATGGCGATCCCCATGTCCGCCCTGCGCTTCCCCGTGGCCGAGGTCCAGAGCTGGCGGCTCGACCTCTGGCGGGTCCACCCGCGGGAGAGCACCCACCAGTACACCTGGGCGGCCTACGACCGCGACGAGCAGTGCTTCCCCTGCCAGTGGGGGACCGTCGACGGGATCAGCGGCGTGCGGCCGGGCAAGGGCCTGGAACTCCTGCCGTCCTACATCGGCTACCGCACCGGCCGCACCACCGACCACCTCGATCCCGACGCGAGGTTCGACGACCACGACGTCAAGGGCGAGCCCTCGTTCGGCGCCAAGTACGCCGTCTCCTCCGACGTCACCGTCGAGGCCTCGCTCAACCCCGACTTCAGCCAGATCGAGGCCGACGCCGACCAGATCGACGTCAACACGACGATCGTGCAGCGCTACCCCGAGCGCCGCCCCTTCTTCCAGGAGGGCAGCGACCTGTTCCGCACCATGTTCAACTCGTTCTACACGCGCATGGTCAACGACCCCGAGCTGGCGGCCAAGGGCACGGCGCGCTGGGAGCGCACCAGCCTCGCCTTCATGCTGGCCCGCGACGAGCACTCGCCCTACATCATCCCGACCGAGGAGCGCAGCTACCGCGCCCCGCAGGGCAGATCCACGGTCAACGTCCTGCGCGGCCTGCACAACTTCGGCGCCGGGTCGCAGGCCGGCCTCATGGCGACCGACCGTCGCTACGACGACGGCGGCTCCGGCACCATCCTGTCCGGCGACTTCAACCTGCGCCTCTCGAGCCGCTACAGCTGGGTCGGGCAGGGCGTCTACAGCCGCACCGAGGAGCCCGACGGGATCGTGGTCAGCCCGGGCGAGACCTTCGACCACGGCCGTCGCACCGTCGACCTCGACGGGGAGACCTACTCCGGCACGGCGTTCATCACCGAACTGCGCCGCCGCTCCCGCGACTGGAACGTCACGCTCGACTACAACCAGCTCGACCCGACCTACCGCACCCAGACGGGCTACGACCCCTGGACGGACCAGCGCAACGCCTTCGTCTACACGAACTACA
>JAURXS010000170.1 GCA_030654305.1 bacterium
TGGTCACCCACATCTTGCTGCCCGTCAGCACGTAGTGGTCGCCGTCGCGGGCGGCGGCCGTGGTCAGGGCGGCGGCGTCCGAACCGGCGCCGGCCTCGCTCACGCAGAAGGCCGCGATCTCGCCGGCGGCCATGCGCGGCAGCACGCGCGCCTTCAGCTCGTCGCTGCCGAACATCGCGATGGGGTAACTGCCCACGCTGTTGTGGACGCAGATCATGACGGCCACGCCGGCGCACACCGCCGAGAGCTCCTCGACCACCAGCCCGTAGGTCGTGGTGTCGACGCCCAGCCCGCCGAGCGCCTCGGGGAAGGTCAGGCCGAAGAAGCCGTTGTCGCGCAGCTTCTGGATCAGCGGCTCCGGCATGTCGGCGTCGCGGTCCATCTGCGCGGCGAGGGGCGCGATCTCCTTGGCGGCGAAGTCGCGGACCATGTCGCGGAACATCGTCTGCTGCTCGTTGAGCGTGAAGTCCATGCCGCTACCTCAACCGGTGCCCGGCGATGACCATGCGCTGCGCCTCGCTGGTGCCCTCGTAGATCGACGTGATCCGGGCGTCGCGGAAGTGCCGCTCGACCGGGAATTCCTTGCTGTAGCCGTTGCCGCCGAAGATCTGCACCGCCTCCTCGGCGATGTAGCTCGCCGACTCCGACGCGAAGAGCTTCGCCATGGCGGCCTGTTCGCCGTAGGGTTCGCCCGCGTCCTTGAGCGCCGCGGCGCGCAGGGTCAGCAGGCGGGACGCCTCGTAGCGGGTGGCCATGTCGGCGATCTTCCACTGGATGGCCTGGAACTTCGCGATGGGCTGGCCGAACTGCTCGCGCGCCTTGGCGTAGGCCACGGCCGCCTCCAGGGCGGCCTTGGCGATGCCCAGCGCCTGCGAGGCGATGCCGATGCGCCCGCCGTCGAGCGTGGACATGGCGACCCGGAAGCCGGCGCCGTCGGGGCCGAGCTGCTGGTCCGCCGGGACGCGCACGCCGTCGAAGGCGAGCTGCGCGGTGTCCGAGGCCCGGATGCCCAGCTTCTTCTCCTTGCTGATCACCGCGAACCCCTCGCTCTTCGTCTCGACGATGAAGGCGAAGATGCCCTTGTGCTTCAGCGCGGGGTCGGTCTGCGCGAAGACGATCAGGACGTCGGCGTGCGCGCCGTTGGTGATGAAGTTCTTCATGCCGTTCAGCACCCAGTGGTCGCCGTCGCGGCGGGCCGTGGTCTGCTGGTTGGCGGCGTCGGTGCCGGCGTTGGGCTCGCTCAGGCAGTAGGCCCCCAGCAGCTCGCCCCGCGCCAGCGGCACGAGGAACCGCTGCTTCTGGACTTCGGTGCCGTAGGTCTCCAGCGGCCAGCAGACCAGCGAATTGTTCACCGACATGATCACGCCGGTCGAGGCGCAGGCCGCCGAGATCTCCTCCATCGCCAGCACGTAGCTGACCATGTCGAAGCCGGCCCCGCCGTACGTCTCCGGCACGTTCATGCCGAGGAAGCCCAGCTCGCCCAGCTTCTTCACCGGCGCGGCGGGGAACTCCTCGTCGCGGTCCCAGCGCGCGGCGTGCGGCGCCAGCTCCTTCAGCGCGAAGTCCCGCGCCGTCTGCTGGATCATCCGCTGCTGCTCGGTCAGTGCGAAGTTCACGTCGCCTCCCCTAGGCCTGGTAGTCGTAGAAGCCCCGGCCCGTCTTGCGGCCGAGGTGGCCGGCGGCGACCATCCGCACCAGCAGCGGGCTGGGACGGTACTTGCCGTCCTTGAAGCCGTCATAAAGCACGTTCATGATGTCCAGGCAGACGTCCAGGCCGATGAAGTCGGCCAGCTGCAGCGGCCCCATCGGGTGGGCCATGCCCAGCTTCATGACCGTGTCGATGGCCTCGCGGTCGGCGACGCCCTCCATCAGGCACTGCACGGCCTCGTTGATCATGGGCATCAGCACGCGGTTGCTGACGAAGCCGGGGTAGTCCTGCACCGCGACCGGCGTCTTCTCCAGATCGGCGCTGACCGCCATGATCCGCGCCAGGACGTCGGGCGCGGTCGCCTGGCCGCTGATGACCTCCACGAGCTTCATCACCGGCACGGGGTTCATGAAGTGCATGCCGATCACGCGCTCGGGCCGGCCGGTGCAGGCCGCGAGCTTCGTGATGCTGATGCTGGAGGTGTTCGAGGCCAGAATCGCCTCGGGGCCCAGGACCTCGTCCAGCTTCACGAAGATCGCCCGCTTCACCTCGTAGCTCTCGAAGACGGCTTCGATCGCCAGGTCGGCGCCGGCGGCGGCGGCCAGGTCCGTGGCGGCGGCGATGCGCCGCAGGGTCGCGTCCTTGTCGGCCTCGGACAGCGCGCCCTTCTTGACCTGCCGGTCGAGGTTCTTCGCGATCGTGGCCAGGGCCCGGTCCAGGGCGCCCCGATCCAGGTCGATCAGGGTGACGTCGTGCCCGTGCTGGGCGAAGACGTGCACGATCCCGTTGCCCATCGTCCCGCCGCCGATCACCGCAACCTTCATGTCATTCCTCCGTCGAATTCTACAACACGTTGATGATCAAGGTTTTGCAACGGACATTGCCACGGCGTCGCCGCCACCCAGGCACAGGGAGACCATGCCGCTCTCGGCGCCGCGGTCGAGCATCGCGTGCAGCAGCGTCACCAGGCAGCGGGCGCCCGAGGCGCCGATGGGATGGCCCAGGGCGACCGCGCCGCCGTGGACGTTGACCCTCTCGGGGTCCAGCCCCAGCTGGTCGACGACCGCCACGGCCTGCGCGGCGAAGGCCTCGTTCAGCTCGAAGAGTTCGTAGTCCGCGACCGGGCGGCCGGCCTTGCGGGCCACGCTCTGGACCGCCCCGACCGGCGCCATCATGACCCACTCGGGATCGACCGCCCCGGTGCCGTAGGCTTCGATGACCGCCAGCAGCGGCAACCCCTTCTCCCGCGCGAAGGACTCGCTGCAGACCAGCACCGCCGCCGCGCCGTCGTTGATCGTCGAGGCGTTGCCCGCGGTCACCGTGCCGCCGTCGCGCTTGAAGGCCGGCTTGAGCTTGGCCAGGGAGGCGACGGTGGTGTCGGCGCGCGGGCCCTCGTCGGCGCCGACGAGCACGGGGTCGCCCTTGCGCTGGGGCACCGGCACCGCCACGATCTCGGCCGCGAACTTGCCGGCGGCCATCGCCGCCGCGGCGCGGCGGTGCGACTCGGCGGCGTAGGCGTCCTGGCGCTCGCGGGAGACCGCGTACTTGTCGACGACCAGCTCGGCGGTCATGCCCATGTGGTAGTCGTGGTAGACGTCCCACAAGCCGTCGTGCACGAGCAGGTCGGTCAGCTGCTGATGGCCGAGGCGCAGGCCGTCGCGGGCCCCGAACAGGGCGAACGGGATCTGCGACATGTTCTCCATGCCGCCGGCGATCGCGCAGCGGATGTCGCCGGCCTTGATCGCCTGGGCCGCCGCCATCACGGCCCGCAGGCCCGAGCCGCAGACCTTGTTCAGGGTCATGGCGCTGACCGAAGTCGGCAGGCCGCCCCAGATCGCGGCCTGCCGGGCCGGGTTCTGGCCCAGCCCCGCCTGCACCACGCAACCCATGACCACCTCGTCGACGGCGCCCGGGTCCAACCCGGTGCGCTCCAGCAGCCCCGCGATGGCCGCGGCGCCGAGCCGGCCGGCCGGGACCGAGGCCAGGCCGCCCTGGAAGCGGCCGATCGGTGTGCGCACGGCCCCGCAGATCACGACGCGTTCGCTCATGTCGTCCCCTCGCCTTTCACCGGAAGCCATCGTTCCTGTTGCTATTCTTCCAACAAATTACGGGCGATCACCAGGCGCTGGATCTCGCTGGTGCCCTCGCCGATCGTGCACAGTTTGGCGTCGCGGTACATGCGCTCGACGGGGTACTCGCGGCAGAAGCCGTAGCCCCCGAGCAGCTGGATCGCGGAGGACGTGACCTCCATGGCGATCTCGCTGGCGTAGAGCTTGCCCTTGGCCGCCATGTCGGCGTAGGGCTCGCCGGCGTCCTTGCGACGGCAGGCCTCGTAGATCAGCAGGCGCGCGGCGTCGATCTTCAGGCTCATGTCGGCGAGCCGGAACTGGACGGCCTGCTGCGCGGCGATCGGCTGGCCGAACTGGATGCGCCCCTTCGCGTAGTCGCGCGCGGTCTCGAAGGCGCCGACGGCCAGGCCCAGGGCCAGCGCGCCGATGGAGATGCGGCCGCCGTCGAGCGTCGCCAGGAACTGCTTGAACCCGTCGCCCTGCTGGCCGAGCAGCGCGTCGGCGGGCACGCGCACGTCCTCGAGCGTCAGGGGCGCGGTGTCGGAGGCCCGCATGCCCAGCTTGTCTTCCTTCTTCTCGACCGTGAACCCCGGGGTCCCGGTCGGGACGATGAAGGCGCTGATGCCCCGGCTGCCGCTTGCGGCCGGGTCGGTCTTGGCGGTGACGATGACCGCGCCGGCGTGGTGCGCGTTGGTGATCCACTGCTTGCGCCCGTTCAGCACCCAGTCGCCGCCGTCGCGCACGGCGGTGGACGCGGTGCCGCCGGCGTCGCTGCCCGCGCCGGGCTCGGTCAGACCGAAGCTCAGCAGGTAGTCGCCACGGCAGGCGCCGGGCAGCCAGCGCTGCTGCTGCTCGGGCGTGCCGAAGGCGTGGATCGGCCAGCAGCCCAGGCTGTTGTGGGCGGCGACGGTCAGGCCGTGGCTGCCGCAGACCCGGCTGAGCTCCTCCACGACCAGCGCGTAGCTGGTCGTGTCCACCTGGAAACCGCCCTCGGCCTCGGGCACCTTCAAGCCCAGCAGGCCCAGCGCGCCGAGCTCCTTGATCGTGGCGGCGGGGAACTCCCCGGTCTCGTCGATGCGCGCGGCGATGGGCGCGATCCGCGACTTGGCGAAATCGCGGGTCATGTCGCGGATCATCTTCTGGTTCTCGGAGAGGAGCATCGTGCCTCCGCGCGGGCGCCGGTCGGGCCCGCCGCTTCGGTTCTGGGATGTTGCCGGAGGTGGGGCTTGTCCCCGCCGGCGTGTCCGTTCGGCGCGTGCGCGCCGTCGGACCGTTCGACACCGGAGGGACAGGATACAGAACGAGGCAGGGCGGGGAAAGCGAAATCGCTGCACAGTTTCAAGAATGGCTTACAGATGCGCCGACGGGCGGGCCCCCGGCAGGGGACCCGCCCGCCCGACAATGGGACCCGCCCTCCCGACAATGGGACCCGCCCGCCTGAAGGGCCCGACGGCGTGCGCTACCGGTACTCGGCCTTGACCTCGCCCCAGCTGCGGTTCTCCGCGGGCACCAGCCCCTCGCAGACGTTCCACGCGCCGGGCGTCGGGGGGCAGCCGGTGCCGGCCGGCTCGAGGTCGCCGCCGTAGGGCGACAGCGCGTCGCACAGGACCCACTCGCCCTCGGGCAGCATCAGGGCCAGCGAGCGGTCGTCGACCCCGACGTGGGCCGGGTAGATCAGCGCGTCGACCAGCGTCGCGCCCGGCTGCAGCGGATCGCCCCGGTAGAGCTCGAGCTGGTCGCCGCCGTTGTTCAGGCTCAGGCCCGTCACGGTGATGCCGTTGGCCTGCTGCCAGGCCACGGCCGCGGCGCCGGTGAACAGCGCGGTCTCGCCGGGCGCCAGCCCGCCCGACAGGCGCAGCTGCGCCTCCTCCCCCAGCGCGTCGCACAGCCAGTAGTCCGCGAGGTCCACGGACACCGGGCCGGTGTTGACGATCTCGACCCACTCGTCGTCACGGCTGCTGAGCGCGCCGTCGCCGTTCCAGTCGCCGGCGGGGTCGGGCAGCACCTCCGACAGCAGGACCGCGCCGCGGGCGTCGCCCACCCGGACGCCGGCGAGCAGCAGCAGCAGCGCCACGTTCAGCAACAGCCACGCGCGCCCGTTCTCCGTCTCCCAAGGCCACATGCGTTCTCCTTCCGATCGGGTGTGGGGAAAGCCGACCGTCCAGCCAGGACGGTGCCGCGCCGGCGGCGCGGAGCCCCG
>JAURXS010000171.1 GCA_030654305.1 bacterium
GAGCAGCCGGCCGCGGCCGTCCTTGCTGGCCCGCGGGTAGTCGAGCTTCTTCTGGATGTCCTTGACCGTGATCAGGCCGCAGAGGTTGCCGGCAGCATCGACCACGGGCAGCTTCTCGATGCGGTGGGCGTGCAGCTTCACGGCGGCCTGCTCGAGCGTCGTGCCCTCCGGCACGGTCACCAGGTTCTGGCTGGTCATGACCTCGCGCACCAGGCGGCTCGTGTCGCGCACGAAGCGCAGGTCGCGGTTGGTCAGGATGCCCACGAGCCGGCGGCCCTCGGTGATCGGTACGCCCGAGATGCTGTAGCGGGCCATCTGGGCCAGCGCCTCGGCGATGGTGCGGTCGGGGCCCATGGTGATCGGGTCGGTGATCATGCCCGACTCGCTGCGCTTGACGCGCTGGACGTGGTCGGCCTGGTCGTGGGGGCTGAGGTTCTTGTGGATGACGCCGATGCCGCCCTGGCGCGCCATGGCCATGGCCAGCTCGCACTCCGTCACGGTGTCCATGGCCGCGGAGATCAGGGGCGCGTTGAGCGACAGGCCGCGAGTCAGCCGGGTGCGGGTGTCGATGTCGCGGGGGATGACTTCGGAGTAGCCGGGGACCAGCAGGACGTCGTCGAAGGTCAGGGCCTCCGGGAAGACGTTGTTCCCGGCGGGACCGCTCCCCTCGGCCGGCGGATTCGGTCGCTCGCTCATGATGGCCCCCGGTGGATGCGCCGCCGACCCGAACTCGGGATCAGGGCTTCAGCACGCCGATGAACGGCAGGTTGCGGTACTTCTCGTCGTAGTCGAGGCCGTAGCCGATGACGAACTCGTCGGGGATCTCGAAGCCGCGGTAGTGGATCGGCACTTCCTTCTGGCGGCGCGTGGACTTGTCCAGCAGCGTGCAGACGCGCAGGCTGCGCGGCCCGCGGGTCTGCAGCAGGTCGAGCAGGTGGCTGAGGGTCAGGCCGGTGTCGACGATGTCCTCGACGATGATCACGTCGCGGCCGGTGATGTCGGTCTTGAGGTCCTTCTCGATCTTCACCACGCCGGTGCTCTGGGTGCCGCCGTGGTAGCTGCTGATGGCCATGAAGTCGATCTCGTGCGGCGCGCTCATGCCGCGCGTCAGGTCGGCCAGGAACACGAAGGCGCCCTTGAGGATGTTGACCAGCACGGGGGTGCTGCCGGCGTAGTCGCGGCTGATCTCGGTGCCGAGCTGCTGGACCCGGCGCTGGATCTCGTCCGAGCCGATCAGCACGCGCTCGATCAGGGGGTCGCGCTGGCAGATGTCCGCGTCGTCGTACTGCAAGGTCGCCTCCCGTCGCGGTCTCAGGCCCGGAAGGCCCGCCGCTCCTGGATGATGCTCTGGATCTTGGCCGCGATCAGGTCGATCGCCACCTGGTTGTGCCCGCCCTCGGGGATGATCAGGTGGGCGTAGCGCTTGGTCGGGCTGACGAACTGCTGGTGCATCGGGCGCACCACCCTCATGTACTGCTCGATCACCGAAGCCACGCTGCGGCCGCGCTCCTGGATGTCGCGCTGCAGACGCCGAATGAAGCGCTCGTCGGCGTCCACGCCCACGTACAGCCGGATGTCCATCAGCGAGCGCAGGATCTCCGACTCCAGCACCAGGATGCCCTCGACGAAGATGATGTCCGCCGGCTCGACCCGGCGCGTCTCCGCGCACCGCGAGTGGGTCGTGTAGTCGTAGACGGGCACGTCGACCGCCAGGCCCCGCTTCAGCTGGGCCAGGTGCGCCACGAGCAGCTCGGTCTCGAAGGCGCTGGGGTGGTCGTAGTTGATCTTGGCCCGGTCCTCCAGCTCCAGCAGGGCGTTGTCCCGGTAGTAGGAGTCGTGGTGGATGATTTGGACCGTCTTGCCGGGGGCCGCCTCCTGGACGCGGAGGGCCACGGTGGTCTTCCCGGAGCCGGTGCCGCCGGCGATGCCGATGATGACGGGGGGCGGGGATGCCGGTGAGGGGTTCATGGGCGGGAACGATACCATATGGGGGGCGGGAGTCAACGTAGCGCTCAAAA
>JAURXS010000172.1 GCA_030654305.1 bacterium
CGCCCCGCGGGCCGCGCCCGACAACAGGACCGCGACGACGGCCAGGACGAGGACGGCGGTGATGCCCAGGACGCGGATTTTCATGGCTTGCCCTCCGGTGCGGACCCCGACGAGATTCTAGCCCGGATCACGGACACTAACAAGATCCGTGCGCAACCACTCCAGGAGTGCAACATGTTGTCATAATGTACGTTATATTATTATCGCCGGCTCGCGATCCATTTTCTGTCAAATATCATGGAACTTTTCCTTTATATATGATGGCCTCCCGACATATGATCTGGATCTGAGGAGGTCACACGATGCAAGACCAGCGATTGGTCATGCTGGAGGTCTGGCGCGCCATCTGCCGGCACACGGCCCTCGAGGAATCCCTGGCCACGATCGGCCGCATCCTCGCCGACGAGCTGCCCGTCGACCGCCTGGCGATCGCCCTGCCCGACGAGGCGGCGGCGCAGCTGCTCACCATCACGACGGATCTGGACGCCGACGACGACCGGGGCGAACCGCTGCGCACGACGTCCCCCCTGCCGCCGACCGTCGTGCGGCGCCTGCGCGTCTGGGCCCGACGCACCGGTGCGCAGCACCTGCGGGACGGGGCCGCGCCGGACGGCGAGGCCTGCCCGGTCGGGCCCGCCGCCGACGGCGGCGAGTGGCTGGCCGCTCCCCTCGGCGACACACCCGACCCGCAGGGCGTGCTGCTGCTGCGGGCGCGCGCCCCGGCCTGCTTCGCGCCCGCGCACCTGATGCTGTTCACCGAACTCCAGCGGGCGTTCGCCACGGCCCTGGAGAACGACCGCCGCCTGCGCGAGCTGTCGGCCCTGCGCGCCGCCGCGGAAGCCGACAAGCGGTCCGCCCTGTCGCGCCTGGGCCGCGTCGAACTGACCGACCGCATCGTCGGCGTCGAGAGCGGCTTGGAGCCCGTCATGGCGCGCGTGGCCCTGGTGGCGCGCTCGGGCGTGCCGGTGCTCATCCTGGGCGAGAGCGGCACGGGCAAGGAGGTCATCGCCCGCGCGATCCACGAGCAGTCGCCGCGCCGGCACGGCCCCTTCCTGCGGGTCAACTGCGGCGCGATCCCCCCCGAGCTCATCGACTCGGAACTCTTCGGGCACGAGAAGGGCGCCTTCACCGGCGCCACCGCGTCGCGGCGGGGCTGGTTCGAGCGCGCGGACCAGGGCACGCTGCTCCTGGACGAGGTGGGCGAGCTGCCCCTGCCCGCCCAGGTGCGCCTGCTGCGCGTGCTGCAGGAGGGGTCGTTCGAGCGGGTCGGCGGGGAAAGGGACGTGAAGGTGGACGTGCGCATCGTCGCCTCGACGCACCGCGACCTGCCCGCCCTGGTGCAGAACGGGCGCTTCCGCGAGGACCTCTGGTACCGCATCGCGGGCTTCCCGGTGGTGCTGCCGCCGCTGCGCGAGCGGCGCCAGGACATCCCCGCCCTGGCCTCGCACTTCGCCCACCGCGCCGCCCTGCGCTTCGGCCTGCGCCTGCAGCTGCCCACGCCCACGGACCTGGCCCTGCTGTCCGGCTACGCCTGGCCGGGCAACGTGCGCGAGCTGGCGTCGGTCGTCGACCGCGCCGCCATCCTGGGCGACGGCGCCGGCCTGCAGATCGCCGCCGCGCTCGGCGCGGCGACCTCGTTGCCGTCGCCTGCGGCCGGCGCCGCCGACGACACCACCGCCGCGACGGCGGCCGGCGGCATCGTCAGCCTGGACGAGGCCGTGCGCCGGCACGTCGCGATCGCCCTGGCCGCGACCCGCGGGCGCATCGAAGGGCGCCACGGCGCCGCCGCGCTGCTGGGCGTCAATCCCCACACGCTGAGGGCCCGCCTGCGCAAGCTGGGCGTCGCCTGGGCAAACTACCGCGAAGAAGGGAAAGGAAGGCCGACGACGTGAAGAACCTCCAGAACTCCTGCGTGATGGTCACCGGCGCCAGCTCCGGCATCGGCGAGGCCTGCGCCCGCGCGTTCGCGCGCGAGGGGGCGCGGCTGATCCTGGTCGCGCGCCGCCGCGACCGCCTCACGGAACTCGCCGCCGACCTCGGCGCGCCGTCGCTGACGATCGGGCTGGACGTGCGCGATCGCGAGGCCGTCGACGCCGCCGTGGCGGCGTTGCCCGACCCCTGGCGCGACATCGACGTGCTGGTCAACAACGCCGGCCTGAGCCGCGGCCTCGACCCCCTGCACCAGGGCGACCACGCCGACTGGGAGGAGATGATCGACACCAACGTCAAGGGCCTGCTCTGGGTGTCGCGCGCGGTGCTGCCGGGCATGGCGTCCCGCGACCGCGGCCACGTGGTGAACATCGGCTCGATCGCCGGCCACGAGGTCTACCCCAACGGCAACGTCTACTGCGCGACGAAGTCCGCCGTCGCGGCCCTCGGCCACGGCATGCGCATCGACCTGAAGGGGACGCGCGTGCGCGTCAGCAACGTGGACCCCGGCATGGTCGAATCCGAATTCAGCCTCGTGCGCTTCCACGGCGACGAGGAACGCGCCGCCAAGGTCTACCGCAACTTCCCGCCCCTGCAGCCCGCCGACGTGGCCGACGCGGTCCTCTACTGCGTAACACGACCGGCGCACGTGAACATCTCCGAGCTGGTGTTGTGGCCTACGGACCAAAAAACCGCCACCATCAATCACCCGCGCGGAATAGAGGATGCCGGCCGGTCCTAGGATCCCTTCCTGTAGAGAGAGCACCTTCGCCCAGATGATCCATCGCCACGATGACAGGGGGCGCGTTCCGGGCACCTCGTGTGCCCGGAACGCTTGACTTACGGTCCCCTGCGCCCTCCTGGCGCAGGAAACCTCCACACACCCCTGTCATCGTGGATATGGATGACTCGGGCGAGATGTCTCTCGCTACAGGAAAGGGACCATGGACCGGCCGGGATCCTCTATGCCGCTCGGCGCCTGCTCGTGCTGCTGTTCGACTCTGATCCACACATCCTGTGGTGACAGGGGTGTCCTGGAGGTCCTGGAGCCAGGATGGCGGAAGGGCCGAAAGGCCAAGCGAGTCGGGCACAGGATGTGCCCGACGAGCGCCCCCTGTCACCACAGGATGTGTGGATCAGAGTCGCAACGCAGCATCGATGGCGGCGCGGAGCTCGGGGGCGTCGGGAGCGGTGCGGGGACCGAAGCGGGCGATGACGCGGCCGTCGCGGCCGATCAGGTACTTGGTGAAATTCCAGGTGGGCTCTTCCAGCCCGCCCGCGGTCAGGAAGCGGTAGAGGTCGCACTTGGCGTCGCCCTTGACCGCCACCTTCTCGAAGAGCGGGAAGGTCACCTGGTACTTCGCGTCGCAGAAGGCGCGGATCTC
>JAURXS010000173.1 GCA_030654305.1 bacterium
CGCTGGTAGTAGCGGCGCGACGAGCGCTGCTGCAGGTCCAGCGCGGCCGCCGAGCCGCTGAGTTGGGAGCCCGCCAGGTAGCCCCGCAGCGCCCAGTCGCCGCCGTCGTCGAGGCGCGTCCAGCCGTCCACCCCGAACGACCAGGCCCGCGCGGCGAGCTGCTCGCGGGCGGCGGGATCCCCGAGGTCGCGCAGCACGCCGGTGGCCATCAGGCCGAGCCCCCGCCGGCCGCCGGCGTAGGTCCTCTGCAGTCGCAGGGCGTTGTAGCCGGTGCGCGGCTCGACGAACTGCCCGCTCGTGACGCCGTCCGTCGACAGGCGGGCCCGTTCCGCGGCGGTCACCGCGCTCAGCACACCGACCTTCATCCCACCCAGCGTGCCGCCCAGCCGGACCGCGCCCAGGATGGTGGCCGCGTCGGGCAGGTCGGCGTGGTCGTGCGGCGCCGTCGCCAGCTGCGGGGCGCGCCCGATGCGCCGGCTGTGGAGCAGCGTCGGGTCGCTCCAGTTGAAGTTCCAGGTGCTGCCGGTGCCCTCGCGCCCGAACCGGAAGGCGCCGGTGTCCTCGACGAAGAAGGGCCGCTTCTCGGGGTAGTAGGTCTCGGCGTCGGACAGGTTCACCACGGCCGGGTCCACCTCGACCTGCCCGAAGTCGGGGTTGACCGTGGCGGAGAGGGCCAGGTCGTTGGTGATCCGGTACCGCAGGTCCAGGCCGGCGTCCGCGTCGAGCTCGCGCGACGAGCGGAAGGGGTCGCCGGGGGCGACCTCCTCGAACCGGCCGCGGGTCGTGCCGTAGGCCAGCGCCTCGATCTCGCGCACCGGGTGCACGCCGGCGATGCCCACCAGGTCGGGGAACCGGTTCTGGTAGCCGGCCTCCTGGCGGGGTCGGTGGAAGAGCTCCTCGCGGCCGCCGCAGCGCAGGTAGCGGCGGGAGAAGTTGATGCCCCAGACCTGCTGCGGCGCGTCGGGGAAGCGCAGCTGGGAGAACGGGATGCGCAGCTCGACGTTCCAGCCGCCCCCGTCGATGCGCGTGCCGCACTCCCAGACGCCGTCCCAGGTGCTGTCGTCGGCGCCGTCGTTGTAGAGCTGGGAGTCGCCGATCACCCCGGAGGGGTTCACGGCGAAGGAGAAGCCGTTGCGGTCGTCGTTGTAGGTGTCGAGGTTCAGGAAGACCCAGTCCGACTCCGGCCAGGTGTCGCGGCGCCCGAGGCTCGTGCGGATCGAGTCGGGGCTGCTCTCGTGCAGGCGGGCGGCGACGTAGAGCGCCTCGTCGTCGTAGGCGACCCACCAGTCGGTGGGCTGGCGCGGCGGCGCCCCGTTGTCGGGCTCGTTCTGGATCAGGGGATGGACCGACGGGCGGTGCCAGGCGGCTTCGTCCAGGACGCCGTCGATGCGGACGGGTTCGGCGAGCCGCAGGGCCTCGACGCGCCCCGGTCCTTCCAGAGGTCCCGCCTGCGCGCTCGCCCGCGAGACGGCCAGCGCCAAACCCAGCAGCGAGACCACCAGCAACAGGGACAGGCGGACGGCGGGCGGGATCCGTGTCGGTCGGGGCATGGTCGGTCTCCTGATGACGTGTCGGGAATCCATCATGCAGGATTAGACACGCAGGAGACCGGAATGGTTGACGTGTGGCCGAAACAAATATGACAAGCAGTGACTGGCGAACAGCCCCTAGCTAGACGCCGAAGTTCTAGATGCCGATTTTTAGATGCCGAAGCGCCGGGTGATCTTCACCATCACGATGTCGTCGCCCGGGGACTCCAACAGCGAGCGCGCGTCGCGGCGCAGGTCCATGCTGCCGGGATCGTCGAAGTTGGCGCGGCCCTGGGTCCAGGCCAGGTAGAACGTGGAGCCCGGGTCGTACTCCCAGCGCAGCACGAAGTTCAC
>JAURXS010000174.1 GCA_030654305.1 bacterium
CAAGCCCTGGAAGATGGAGGAGGTCAAGCTGGCCGTGGCGCGGGCGCTCGAGGGGGCGGCCGTCGCGCGCGAGGGCCGCGCCTGGCGCCGCGAGGCGAAGCGCGCGGCCGGGACCGCCGGCCTGCTGGGGCGCAGCCCCGCGATGGCGCGCCTGCGCGACCTGGTGGACAGGATCGCGCCGTCGGACGCGACGGTCCTGATCCGCGGCGAGAGCGGCTCGGGCAAGGAGGTCGCCGCCCGCGCGATCCACGAGGCCAGCGCTCGCGCCGCCGGTCCCTTCGTGGCCGTGAACTGCGCCGCGCTCCCAGAGAACCTGCTCGAGAGAGAACGGTTCGTCTACCGCCGCGGCGCCTTCACCGGCGCCGACGAGGACCGCGAGGGCCTGTTCGAGGCGGCGCGCGGCGGCACCCTGCTGCTGGACGAGATCGGCGAGGCGGGCCCCGGCGTCCAGGCCAAGCTGCTGCGCGTGCTGGCCGAGCGGCGGATCAACCGCGTCGGCGACCCGCGCGAGCGCGAGGTGGACGTGCGCGTCCTGGCGGCGACGAACCGGCCGCTGGAGGACGCCATCCGCGAGGGCCGCTTCCGCGAGGACCTCTACTACCGGCTGCTGGTGATCCCGGTGGACGTGCCGCCGCTGCGCGAGCGGCCGGGCGACGTGGAGATCCTGGCGGACCACTTCCTGGCGGGCTTCGGCCGGCGCGAGGGACTGACCGCGGACCTGCAGCGCCGGCTGCGCGCCTACGGCTGGCCGGGCAACGTGCGCGAGCTGCGCAACGTCATCGAACGCGCCCACATCCTGGCCGGCCCGCAGCCCGTCGGCGAGGAGCACGTCATGCTGGACGTGGGGTCGTCGCCGCGCCGGCGGGACGACGTCGCCGACGCTTCCGGCGGCCTCGCGCTCGAGGACCACGAGCGGCGCCTGATCCGCGCCGCCCTGCAGCGGGCCGGCGGCAACAAGACCGAGGCCGCGAAGATGCTGGGCATCACCCGGCGCACGCTCTACTCGCGCCTGAACCTGCTGGGACTGGACGCCGACGGCGAGGCGCTGCGGTCGTGACCGGGGTCGGACGACGTGTACCTGACGGGACGCCGGCGGAGCCCTACGCGGAGGCTGTGAGTAGTTAACTCTTTAATATATAGCAAGATGTGAGTGTTGCGGATCCTGCCGAGCCTGGCCCGATGGTTGCATCCGGAGGCTCGTCGCCCGTCCCCGACCAGGAGTGCCGCCATGACGACCGCCGCCCGCACCGCCGTTCCCCGCTTCCCCGCCGCCGTCGCGCTGCTCGTGCTCGGGGCGGCCCTCGCCGCGACGATGCTCGCCGCCGGTCCCGCCCGCGCGCAGGCCGTCGAACGGGAGCAGGCTGCCGAGATCCTGCAGGTCACGTCGGACCACCTGGCTGAGGTGGGGCCGCTGGTCCGCGAATCGCAGAGCGAACAGGCGCGCCGCATCTTCGCCGAGGCCCTGCAGAAGCAGCAGCAGGCCGGCGACCTGTTCCGCGACGCGCGCTACGTCCTGGCCTCGCGGCTGTCGCTGCGCGCGCGGGAGATGGCGCGGCAGGCGGCGCGGGTGACCGGCGCCTCGCAGGGGTACCTG
>JAURXS010000175.1 GCA_030654305.1 bacterium
GCTGGGCATGCGGCTCGGAGCAGTCGGCCAGTGCCGCCACGGCTTCGCCGCGCACCAGCAAAAAGCGCATGTGGCGGCCGTCGCGCAGCAGCGTCAGCTCGGCCCGGGGCCAGTGCAAAGGCAGGCAGGGGGTGAAAAACAACTCCTCGGCCCCAATCTCCAGGCCCAGGATCGACCCCACCGCGGCGCGGTGCAGCCAGCCCGCGGCGCCGGTGTACCAGCTCCAGCCGCCGCGGCCCTCGTAGGGCGGCGCGCTGTAGACATCGGCCGCCATCACATAAGGCTCCACGCCGTAGTGCGGCCCCCAGTCGGGGTGTGCCGCGCGGTAGGCCGGGCTCAGGTAGGTGAAGTAGCGGTAAGGCGTGTTGCGGGCAAAGCTGTTGCCCGGCTCGCGCTGCGCCAGGGCGGCCGCGGCCATCAGCGCCCAGACGCCGGCGTGGGCGTATTGCCCGCCGTTTTCGCGCACGCCCGGCGGATAGGCCTGGATGTAGCCGGCGCTGGGCTGGGCGTGTTGCAGTGGCGGGTGAAGCAGGCGGATCAGCCCGTGCGCCGGGTCCACCAGCTGCGCCTCCACCGCGTCCATCGCCTGGCGCTGGCGCTCGGGCGAGGTCTGGTCACTCAGCACGCTCCAGGCCTGCGCGATCAGGTCGATGCGGGCCTCGGCCTGCGTGGACGAACCCAGCGCGCTGCCGTCGTCGAAGAAGGCGCGCTTGAACCAGGCGCCGTCCCAGGCTTCGCTGCCCAGCGCGACGCGCCAGCCGGCCAGCGCGGCTTCCCAGGCGCGCGCCCGGTCGCGTTCGCCGCGAGCCCGCACCAGCGGCAGCCAGGCGATCACGATGCTGCACAGGAACCAGGCCAGCCAGACCGACTCGCCACGCCCTTCGCTACCGACGCGGTTCATGCCGTCGTTCCAGTCGCCGGTGCCCATGAGCGGCAGGCCGTGGGCGCCCACCGGCAGGCTGCGGTCGATGGCGCGTGCGCCGTGTTCGTAGACGCTGGCGCTTTCGCGGCTGATGCCGGGCGTGTCGTAGCGGTCTTCCGCGCCCTCGGGCACCGGCGGGCCGTCAAGAAAGTGCACCGCTTCGTCCAGCAGGGCGGTGTCGCCGGTGGCCTGCAGATAGTGGGAGGTGGCCAGCGGCAGCCACAGCAGGTCGTCGGAGAAATGCGTGCGCACGCCGGCGCCCCCCGGTGCGTGCCACCAGTGCTGCACGTCGCCGGCCTCGAACTGGCGCGACGCACAGAGCACGATCTGCGCACGCAGGATGGTCGGGTCGGCCCCCACCAGCGCCATCGCGTCCTGCAGCTGGTCGCGGTAGCCAGTGGCACCGCCGGCCTGGTAAAAGCCGGCTTTGGCCCACAGGCGCGATGACACGGTCTGGTAGAGCAGCCAGCGGTTGACGAGCGCGTCAAAGAGCGGGTCGGGCGTGCTCACCTGGGTCGCGCCCAGCAGCGTGTCCCAGCGCGCGCGGGTGTGGCGTTCGCGCTCGCGGGCGTTGGTCGCGGTGGCCTGGCGCATGAGCGTTCGCGCCGCCTCGGGGTCGGGCGCGTAGCCGATCAAAAAGACCTGATCGAGCGACGCGCCGGGGCGCAGCGTGACCGGCCGCGACAGCGCGGCACACGGGTCCAGCCCGAAGCCGCTGCGCTGCCCCAGGCGCTGCGGCAGCACCAGCTGGCCCTGGCGGTCGAAGAAGGCCCGGCGGTCGCAGGTCCAGTCCAGGCCTTCGGGGTCGTGCACGCCTTCGTGCGATTCGCAGAAGAAGGCGGTGCCCCCGCCAAAGCCGCCCGCGGCCTCGGTCTGGGTGCAGAGCAGCCCGATCAGGCCACTGCCCGGAGGGCTCACGAAATACGGTTTGCTCAGCAGGCTGCCGCGGTCGCTGCGCTTCTCGCCCATCATCCACTCCACCAGGCCGGTGATGCGCAGGTGGGCCTTGCCACTGCCGTGGTTGCGCAGCCGGATGCGCACCTGCTTGACCGCGGTGTCGGCATCGACACTCCAGCTCACCGACGCGGCCAGCGACCCGCGCCGGTGGTCAATGGTGGTGAGGCCCTGGCCGTGCACCACCTGGTAGCTGACGCCTTCGGCGGCCCAGGCCGACGGGGTCATGCTCCAGACCTCGCGCGTGCGGCGGTCCTGCAGCAGGAAACATTCGGAGGGCGGGTCGCCGACGGGGTCGTTGGCCCAGGCGGTGAGCTGGTTCAGGCGGCTGTTGAGCGCCCAGGTGTTGCCGCCGCCGCTCTCGGACAGCAGCGCGCCGAAACCGGGGTTGGCCAGCACGTTGCACCAGGGCCGCTGCGGTGTCTCCGTGGCGCTCGCCTCGAAGGCGAAGGCGCCGATGTCGCTTGCGAACACGCCCTCGGCCGGCGCTGGCGCGACCTCGCCCAGGTGCAGGGGCACCGGGTCCGGCACCTCGGGCTCTCCGCGCCAGTTGCACGCCACCGGCGTTTCGTGGCGGTCGCACCAGGCGCGCACCTGGTGCAGCAGGGCCTGCCCGTCGGCCTGCAGCTGCACGCGCGCCAGGTTTCGCAGCGTGATGATCTGTTCGGCCGACAGTTCGTCCGCGCGCAGCAGGTGCAGGCCGGTC
>JAURXS010000176.1 GCA_030654305.1 bacterium
AGGCGCGTGTCCCAGACCAGCTCGACGGTGCCCAGGGCCGGGTTGATGCGCAGGTCGCGACCGGCGGCCCGCCGCGCGAAGAGCTGTTCGAGCAGCCAGACGCAGGCGGCGCAGTGCACACCCTGCAGGTCCAGGCGCAACCTCACCACGCCCTCGCCGACGCGGTGGGCGGGATCCTCGAGCTGCAGGTCCAACCAGGCGAAGTTGTCGGGACGGAGTTGCGGCGACGGGGCGGATTCTCCGCGGCGCAGATCGTAGTAGCGGTCGAGGCCGGCGCCGTGGATCAGGCCGTAGACGGCGCGGCAGCCGCCGCAGCAGAAGGGGCCGTCCTGTTCGCGGTGATCGGGGCCGAGATCGAGCCCGCAGTGCGCGCACGTCCGCGGCAGCCGGCGCACCGAAGCGATCGGTTCCGGTGCCGCGGCTGGGATCGCTGCTGGCTTGGCCATCGGAATCGGCACCTCGCCGGATGCGGACCAGGTCGACCGGAACAAGGACTCTATTTATCCGCTCTCGGCTCGAAAGTATACCGTGCCGGGGTTCGATGCCAAACAAGACTGTCTGGTAAACAGTGATTTCCGTGAATATCGATCATGATATCGATTTTCGGTGTCGCGCCGGTTGCGGCCGCCCTCACCAGAACACGACCTCCCCGAGCCGGGCATGGGCGATGACGTCGCGGGCCGCGAGCCCGCGCAGGATCAGTTGGACGGCCATGACGAACACCAGCGCCGCGCCCAGCCGGTTGAACAGCCGCCTGGCGCCGAGACCGAGCCGCGCGACCCCCATCCCGAACAGCAACAGCACCGGCACCGTGCCCAGGCCGAACCACACCATGGCCAGCCCACCGTCGACCACGCTGCCGCTGGCCGCGGCCGTCATCGCCGCCTTGTAGACCGGACCGCAGGGCAGGAACCCGTTGGCCAGGCCGAGGGCGAGCCGGCCCGGCGCCGTGCGCGCGCCCAGCAGCCGCGGCAGGCGGTCGGCGATCAGCTTCTGCAGGGGGCCGCCCTGCTCCCAGCGCCGCATCGAGACCAGGCCGACGGCGGTCAGCAGCATCAGCACGCCGATCGCGATCGAGAGCACGCCCTGCCCCGCGCGCGAGACGGCAGAGCCGAGCAGGCCGCCGACCGCGCCGAGCACGGCGTAGCCCGCGATGCGGCCGAGGTTGTAGAGCGACAGCCGGCCGAGCATGACCGCGCTCGAGGCGCCGTCGCCGCGCTGCGCCGCGCTGACCGCGGTCACCAGCGGGCCGCACATGCCCAGGCAATGCCCGAGGCTCATGGTCAGGCCGAATCCGAACAGCGTCGCGAAGGACAAAGCCATCGTGGTTTCGACGACGGGGTTCCCGCAACAGTCCATGGTCGCTCCTCCAGGCTCGCGTGCGGGGGCATCCTAGCCCCGGCGGCCGGCGCTGGCAAGTGGCAGCCATCCCACACGTTGGCGCTGTGATTTCGCGTTCCCGGCCCCGCCGCAACCTTGCTGTTTCGCGGGATCGCACCTGCGACTATCATGGCCGGGGCCTGTCCGACAACCGACCGGGAACGGTGATGATGCTCGACGACCAGACGCTGGACCTCCTGTTCAACGGCGATGGCGACGCCGCCCCTCGCGCCGCGCGCCTGCTCGCGGCCGCCGAAACGGCGCTGCGCGACGGCGTCGACGTGCCCGACGCCGTCTGGCGGCGCTGGCTCGACGAGACCCGGTCACCGGAACTGCTGGCGGCGTTGCCGGACGCCGCCACCCGCGAGCGCTGGG
>JAURXS010000177.1 GCA_030654305.1 bacterium
GACCTCGGCGAGGAACGTGGTGTAGTCGGAGTACACCGGCGGCTGGTACTTGCTGGAGTAGTAGGAGTGCAGCGCGTGGCCGTACTCGTGGGCGGTGGTGAACACCGCGTCGAGCGTGTTGTCGAAGTTGTGCAGCACGAACGGGTGGATGTCGCGGGCGACGATGCCCGTGCTGTAGGCGCCGGTGCGCTTGGCCCGGTTCGGGAAGACGTCGATCCAGCCGTTGGCGGGGTCGGTGCCCGAGGCCAGCAGGCCGACGTACTCCCGGCCCATGGGGGCGAGGCCCTTGAGGATCAGGTCGCGGCCCTGCTCGTAGGTGTAGCTGACCTCGACGTCCTCGAGCATGGGGTTGTACAGGTTCGGGAAGGTGAGCGGCCCCTCGATGCCCATGACCTTGCGGCGCAGGTCCACGTACTTGTGCATGGTGCGCGCGAGGTTGGCGTTGATCGTGTCGATCAGCATCCGGTAGGTGGCGGTGCTGATGTTGTCGCCCTTGAGCGCCGCCTCGAGGCAGCTGTCGTAGCCGCGCAGCTCCTTGGTCAGCAGGTGCGACTTCACGACGCCGTCGAGGGTCGCCGCCAGCGTGTTCTCGTACTGGCGGAAGGTCGTGAAGAAGGCGTCGGTGGCCTGGCGGCGCACGTTGTAGGACTCGCTCGAGCGGGCCCGGCCCCAGCCGGCCAGGGTCAGGGGCTCCATCGTGCCGTCCTCGCGGACGACCGGCGGGAACTTCAGGTCGATGTCGCGCAGCTTCTCGCTGACCTCGGCCGACGCGCCGCGGACCTGGCCCGCCATCGACAGCACGCGCTCCTCGGCCTTGCTGAGCGAGTACTGCTTCATGCGGAACATGTTGTCGAAGTAGAACTGGTAGATCTTCAGCTCGGGCTTCGCGGCGAGGTAGCCGTTGATGACGGCCTGGTCGACCGCGAGGATCTCGGGCTCCATGTAGGAGACGACGCTGCCGAACTCCTGGAACAGGAAGCCGACCTTGCCCTGCATCTGCTGGTTCACGGCGTCGGACAGCTCGGGGTCCAGACGCAGCTGGGTGTAGACGTACAGCTTGTAGAGGCGCTGCACGGCGTCCTCGGTCGCCTTCAGGGCGCCGTAGAGGCTGTCGGCCGATTCGCAGAGGTGTCCCTCGTACCCGCCGAGCGACGGCACCAGCGTCTCGACCGCCGCCAGTTCCTTTTCCCAGGCGGCGACGGAGGGGAAGACGTGGTCGTACCGCCACTGGTACTGCTGCGGGATCTCGCTGCGCGGCGTGGCGGGATCGGGGTCGTAGGCCGCCGCCGGCGCGGCGAAAGCTGCCAGGGCGAGCGCGAGGGTGACGAACGCCGTCAGCCGGCGGGCCGTCCGGTGCATGTGGTACCTCCTGGATGGGTTCAGGGGCGGCCCGGCCGCCGGAAGGCGGCCGGGCGCAGGGTGTGGGCGGATCAGTAGACGGTCCTGCTGGCGCCGTCGGCGGGGAGCAGGGCCTTGCCGGCGCCCTCGGGCACGGGTACGGTCAGGCGGGTCCAATTGTTGCCGTCGAAGTGGTAGAGGACGCCGTTGTAGCCCGTGACGTAGATGTCGGTGCTCGAGGAACCCCAGACGTCGGTGAACCAGCCGCCGGTGGCCAGCACGGTGCTCGTGCGGGCGCCGTCGCGCGACATCGTGGCCACCTTGCCGTACGGCGTCGTGAGGTAGATCAGGCCGGCGTCGACGTCGAGCCAGAGCCCGGAGACGCTCTCGGGGAAGGTCGAGGGGACGGCCTGAATGCCGTTGTGGCGCAGCAGCTTCCACTCCCGGAGCCCGTCCAGGTTCTCCGAGAGGTAGAAGAGCTTGCCCGACTCGCTGGCCATGTAGTTGTCGCCCAGCACGTCGCTGCCGCTGGCCGCGCTGATCAGGTTGTACAGGGGGTCCTCGAAGTTGCCCCAGAGCCAGCGGTGGTCGTAATCGTCGTGCCCGTTCTCCATGATCACGGTGGCGCGGTCGCCGCCGATGGCGTAGGGCGTGACGCGCGTGACGGTGTTCCAGTCCAGGGAGAAGATGAGCGTGTCGATCGGCGCGCCGGTCGTGGCGTAGCGGTAGGCCCGGTTCTCCTCCGGGGTCCAGCCGGCGCCGCTGCGGCGCAGGACCGTGCCGTCCTTGCCGACGGCGTAGACTTCGCCGTAGGGGCCGCGGCCGATGTCGAAGAGGTCCTTGCCGGTGCCGCTGTTCTGGCGGCTCCAGGCGGCGCCGTCGTAATGCCAGATCGCGCCGTTGTGCCCGCAGGCGTAGACGTCGCCGGACGAGGCGCCCCAGACGGCGGTCAGGGTCGTGTCCGGCACCGTGGTGAGCGCCCACTCGCCGTCGTAGTGGAGGATGACCCCCGGCTGGCCGACGGCGAAGACGTCCTGCGGACCGGTGCCCCAGACCGACATCAGCCGGTAGGAGGGAGCGGGTTCGGGCAGGGGCGTCTGGATCACGGTCGGCGGGTCGTCGTCACCGCAGCCGACGAACGCCAGGCTCGCCGCGAACAGGGCGGCCAGCGCGAGCAGGACGCGGAAAGTCACCGTCGACCGGAGCGCCGCGGTACGGCGGCGATCGCTCGAAGTTCCTTGTGTCATGTCGCTTCGGTCCCTCGAGGCTGATGTGGGGTGTGGCGCCGGCCGGGCCGGCGCGAGACGCTCGCCGACGGCCCGGCGACCCATGAATATTAAGCATCCGGGGGGGGGTTGTCCATAAGGACTTGCCCCGCCGGGTGCCTGTGGCGACTATGGCCGGGTGACCCTCGGACGCCTTCAGGAAGGATCCCCGGCCATGAACGCTCCCGTCCACCCCCCGGTGCCGACCGGGCAGGAACTGGTTGCCGCCATCGGGGAGCTGCGCCGCCGGCTGAACGCCGTGATCCTCGCCCACTACTACCAGGACGGCGAAATCCAGGACCTGGCCGACTTCGTCGGGGACAGCCTGCAGCTCAGCCGGGAGGCGGCCCGCACCGACGCCGAGGTGATCGTGTTCGCCGGCGTCCACTTCATGGCCGAGACCGCCAAGATCCTCAACCCGACCCGCCAGGTCCTGCTGCCGGACCTCGAGGCGGGCTGCAGCCTGGCCGACGGCTGCCCCCCGGACGAGTTCCGCGCCTTCCTGGACCGGCACCCCGGGCACGTCGTGGTGAGCTACATCAACTGCTCCGCCGCGACCAAGGCGATGAGCGACATCATCTGCACCAGCAGCAACGCCGTGCGCGTGGTGGCGTCGATCCCCCGCGACCGGCCGGTCGTCTTCGCGCCGGACCGCCACCTGGGCGCCTGGGTCGCGAAGCAGCTCGACCGCGACCTCGTGCTCTGGCCCGGCAGCTGCGAGGTCCACGAGCAGTTCAGCGAGCGTCGCCTCGTCGAGCTGAAGACCCTGCATCCCGGCGCCGCCGTGCTGGCCCACCCCGAGTGCACCGCGGCCCTGCTGCGGCACGCCGACCGCATCGGTTCGACGACCGACCTGCTGCGCTTCGCCCGCGAGGCCGCGGCGACCGAGATCATCGTCCTGACCGAACCGGGGATCCTGCACCGGATGCGCCGCGAGAATCCCGGCCGCACCTTCCTGACGGTGCCGGGCGCCGACGAGTCCTGCAGCTGCAACGAGTGCCCCTACATGAAGCGCAACACGCTCGAGAAACTCTACCTGTGCCTGCGCGACCGCGCGCCCGAGATCGTGGTGCCCGAGGACCTGCGGGTCGCGGCGCTGCGGCCGATCGAGCGCATGCTCGCCCTGGGCTGACGGGGGGGGCGCGATGCCGGCAGGAACGCCCATCTACCTGGACCACCTGGCGACCACGCCCGTGGATCCCGTGGTGCTCGCCGCCATGACCGACGTGCTGCGCGAGCACTTCGGCAACGCCTCGAGCGGCACGCACGCCTTCGGCTGGTCGGCCCAGGCCCTGGCCGAGAACGCGCGGGCGGAGGTCGCCGCGCTCGTCGGCTGCGAACCGCGCGAGGTGGTCTTCACCAGCGGCGCCACCGAGGCCAACAACCTCGCGCTGCGGGGCACGGCGGACCTGTGGCCGCAGCCGGGCCGCATCGTGACCACCACCCTCGAGCACTCCTCGGTCGACCGCACCCTCGACGTCCTGGCGGCGCGCGGCTGGCAGGTGGTCCGCGTGCCCTGCGGCCCGGACGGCCTGGTCCCGGCCGCCGCGGTGGCCGACGCCCTGACCGACGACACGCGCCTGGTCGCGGTCAACGCCGCCCAGAACGAGATCGGGACCCTGCAGCCCTGGGCGCGGATCGCGGCGGCGTGCCGGGAGCGCGGCATCGTCTGCCACGTCGACGCCGCTCAGGCCGCCGGCAAGGTGCCCCTGGACTTCCGCGCCGACGGCATCGGCCTGCTCGCCCTCTCGGCCCACAAGATCTACGGCCCCAAGGGCGCCGGCGCCCTGATCGTGCGCGCCCGCGATCCGCGGGTGGAGCTGCGCCCGCAGATCACCGGCGGCAGCCAGGAGCGGGGCCTGCG
>JAURXS010000178.1 GCA_030654305.1 bacterium
CGTGGCGACCCAGAACGGTGGCGTGACCGAGATCCACAACGCCTGGATCTTGGTCCGCAACGCCGAGATGATGGTCGGCGGCGCCGCCTTCAAGCTGAACATCGACCCGCGCGTCTTGATCCTGAACGCGACCCCGGCCGCCGGCCTGATCTTCGGCAACCCGGCCACCGGCGTGGAGATGGGCCTGTACAGCTACCTGCCGGTGTTCGGCACCGACCCGGGCCTGCTCTACACCCTGCAGCTGTCCACCCTCAACTACCTGATGGTCGACGCCCAGCTGCAGATCGTCAACCATCCCAGCTACGACGCGCCCAAGGTGGCGGACAACAACGCCGTGCAGTGGACGGCCGACGGTCTGACCTCGCTGCTGACGATCGTGGTCGGCGCCGAGGAGATGAGCTGGGGCCAGGTCAAGAGCCTGTACTAGCCGCAACGATCCCGCGGAGGGCGTGTCGGAATCCCCCCCAGGACGCGACGAACCTCCGCAAACGGGAAGCGGGAGAGGGCAACCTCTCCCGCTTCCTCGTGCTTGGCGGCGGCCGTCACCGCGGCGGCGGCTCCGGGTCGCGCTTCACGATGTGGAACCCGTACGACGTTTCCACCACACCGGAGATCCCGCCGGGCTTCAGGGCGAAGAGGGTCTCCTCGAAGGCCGCTTCCAGATTCCCCGGCTCCACCAGCCCGACGAGCCCGCACCCGAAGCGGCTCTGCTCGTCGTCGGAGAAGCGGGCGGCCAGGTCGCAGAAGTCGGCGTCGGGCGCCTGCGCCTGGCCGGCGATCTCGGCGGCCAGGGTCTGCGCCTGGGGCCGTGAACGGGAGATCGTGCCGCCGTCGCCTCCCGACCCCTTCCAGGCGATCAGGATGTGGCGGGCCACGGCTCGCCGCACGGGCACGCGCATCAGCACGTGGAAGCCGGCGGGCGACTCGACGCAGGGCTCGATCCCCCCGATCTCCAGCTGCGACAGGGTGACCTCCAGGGACAGCGGCAGCCGGCCGGGCGTCACGACGCCCAGGTCGCCGCCGAGGCGCGCCGAGTGGGCGTCGTCGGAGTAGCGGCGGGCCATCTCGTCGAACGAGGCGCGCTTGTCGAAGATCTCGGTCGCGACCCGCACGGCCAGGGCGTGCGCTTCGTCCCGCGTGCGCGTGACGCCCGGCATCGCCGGACGGGCGTCGCGGTGGGAGATCAGGATGTGCGCGCCGGCGACCGCTTGCGTCCGCAGGTCGGTCATCCCCCGCGCGGTCACGAGGGAATCCGCGGCGGCCGTCGGGGAACGCTCCGCCCGCGGGGCGGCCGGTGCGCGGCCGCGCAGCAGCCCGAAGGCCGTCAGCGCGACCACGCCCGCCAGGGCCGCCAGCAACGCGAGTCGCCGTGGGGTCATCGTTCGCCCTTCCGGTAGGGGTCGGCCCCGGTGGCGTGCAGGATCTTGCTGGAGAGCAGGTGGTGGATCTGCAGCTCCCAGTCCACGATCCCCGCGCGCATGTGGAGGTGGCGCATGTAGGTCAGGAACTTCTCCCGCTCCGGCGGCTCGAAGCCGACCGCCGCCATGGCCGCGCCGAGGTGCTCGTACATCGCGTCCAGCTCGTCCTGCGTCGGCAGCTTCGTGGAGCGGTGCGGGTGGTTGACGCGCATCTCGGGCCGGCGGCTCGGCTCGCGCCGCGGCGTCGTGCAGGCCGCGCGCCAGGCCCGGCGCAGCTCGTAGCTCAGGACCATCACGGCCTGCGAGAGGTTCAGGGACGGCTGCTCGGGGGCGGTGTCGATCGCGCAGACGTAGCGGCAGGCGTAGACCTCGTCGTTGGTCAGCCCGGTGCGCTCGGTGCCGAACATCAGGGCCACCGGCCCCTCGGCCGCGTGCTCGATCAGCAGCGCCGCCAGCTCGTGCGGCGGCAGCAGCGCGCCCTTGCGCAGCTCGCGGGGGCGCGCGGTGGTGCCGGCCACGACTAGGCAGTCGCGCACCGCGGCCCGGTGGTCCAGCACGACCTGCGCGCCGTCGAGCACGTCCTCGGCCCCGTGGGCCAGCGCGCGGGCCCGCTCGCCGTAGGGGTCGTGGGGCGAGATCAGCACCAGGCGCGACAGGCCCATCGTCTTGATGGCGCGGGCCGTGGCGCCGACGTTGCGCGGCTCGGTGGTGCGGCTCAGCACGATGCGGACGTTGTCCAGCACCGCCTGGGCCGCGGGGTCGACGGGGTCGTGGGGGAAGCGGGCCACGGGTTTCGTCCTCTGGGGGGATGGCTGGTCGTCCGTCCCCCCAATATCGCCCCCCGCGGGCCGCTTGTCACGCGCCGGGGCCGCTACTTCAGCAGGACGAGCTTGTGCGTCGCGACGACGCCCGCCGCCTCGAGCCTCGCCACGTAGACGCCCGAGGGGACCCTGCGGCCCTGCGCATCGCGCCCCGACCAGACGGTTGAACCGATCCCGGCGGGGCGCATCCCGTCGACCAGGCGCGCCACCTCGCGGCCGGCGAGGTCGTGGACCGTCAATGCGACCATCCCCGGGGCTTCGAGCGCGAACGACAGGGTCGTGCGCGGGTTGAACGGGTTCGGGTACGGGCTGGCGAAGCGCACCGGCGGCGGCGGGCTCGCCTCGGGAACCGCGGTGGCGGCTGCCAGGCACTGCCGCCGGGCCGTGACCACGCCGGCCTCGCCGCAGGCGACCATCACCAGGTCGTCGGCGGTGGCGACGCCGTAGGAGATCGGCGGCGCCGACAGCCCCGCCACGAACGTCGGCGCCGTCGGCTGGGTGATGTCGATCACCTGGACGCTGCCGGTCTCCTCGGCCACGTAGGCGTAGCCGCCGGCCACCACGACGTCGCGCGCGATGTCCGGGGTGTCGTACGAGCCCACGACCTGCGGCGCGGCCGGGTCGCTCACGTCCACGATCATCAGGCCGGCCCAGTGGTCGGCGACGTAGACCAGCGGCCAGCGCACCTCCAGGTCGACGGCGGCCTCGGGCAGGTCCAGGCTGCCGACGATCGCGGGCGACGCGGGATCGGCGACGTCGATGACGAAGAGGCCGCTGTGCCCGTCGGCCACGTAGACGTAATCGCCGAAGCAGCCCACGCCCGTCGCCCAGTCGGGCGTGTCGACGGAGCCGACGATCTGGGGCAGCGCGGGATCGCTCACGTCGATGACGAACAGGCCGGCGGGGCCGGAACCCGCGTAGGCGTAGCCGCCGGCGACCGCCACGCCCAGGGTCTCGCCGGGCAGGTCGACGGCGCCGACGATTTCCGGCGCCAGCGGGTCGCCGATGTCGACGATCTGCAGGCCGGAGCCGAAGTCGGCCACATAGGCGTAGCCGTCGGCGACGTCCAGACCGTGGGCGAAGTCCGGCGTGTCGACCGAGGCGACCAGGACGGGCGCCGACGGGTCGCCGACGTCCAGCACCTGCAGGCCGTCGTAGCCGTCGGCGACGAAGGCATAATCACCCGCGATCTCGACGGCGCGGGCGTCGCCGGGGATGTCGAGGGTGGCGAGGGTCGTCGGCAGGGTGGTGCCGAGGTTGAGTTCGGCGACGTTGAGGCGGAA
>JAURXS010000179.1 GCA_030654305.1 bacterium
TGGGCCTCGTCCTGCGGCGTCTGTAGGGTCCGGGCGCCAGGAGGGCGCCGGGACCCGGAAGTCGAGCGCGCCGGTCACAGGAGGTGACCGGCGCGCGTCCGCAGGACGAGGCCCATGTCCTCGATCCATGTCCAGCACCCACCCGGGCGCTCAGTACATGTAGTCCCGAACGAGATCGGCACTGGCCCGCCCGCCCGGCTTCGCGACGCGCAGGATCACCTCAACGTAGAGCGCCGGCATCGTGAAGGCGTGGTACTTCTCCCAGCGCCGCGGGAAGCGGTTGGCGAGCCAGGCGAGGCCGCACCAGCGGTAGAGGTCGGTGAACCAGAGCTTGTGGCGGG
Organism: bacterium; assembly: GCA_030654305.1. NCBI lineage: Bacteria > bacterium. Next base: position 342 of record JAURXS010000179.1, read on the forward strand.
CGATGGCGAACAGTCCGGTGCCCTGCAGCGTCAGGAAGGTGATGTAGCCCAAGTGGTGGAAGTGCTCGAGGTCGCCGTAGGAGAGCTGCGAGCTGTAGTGCGGCGTGATGACGCGCACCGTGGCCCCGTCGCGAGCGATGCGGTGGACCTCGGCCATGAGGTCCAGGGGGCGGGTCACGTGCTCGATGACGTGGGACATCTCGACGTGGTCGAACTCGTCGTCGGCGAAGGGCAGTGGGTAGTCGTTCAGGTCGTGGACGATGTCGACGTGGGGGGCCGGGCGCATGTCCAGGCCCACGGATCCCGCCAGCTTGCTGCGCGGACCGCAGCCCAGGTCCAGGGACTTCATGCGCTCACCCCTTTCCGGAGACGCTAGAGCCCGAGGTCGGCGGCGACCCCCGCGAGCGCCCCGAGGACGAGCGTGGTCACCTCCGCGGGCTCGAGGCCCAGGTCCGCCGCGCCCTCGGCGATCTCGGCGCGGTTCACCTTGGCGGCGAAGTCCTTCTTCTTCAGCTTCTTCAGCACCGAGGCCACCTGCACCGCGGCGATCTTGCGGTCGGGCTGCACCATCGCGCAGGCCATGCAGAAGCCGCACAGCTCGTCCACGGCGAAGAGCCAGCGCGCGCAGTCGTCCTCGCGCGGCACGCCCGTGTAGGAGGCGTGCGAGAGGATCGCGCGCACGAAGGGCTCCGGGTAGCCGAGGCCGCGCAGGATCGCGGCGCCCTGCTGCGGGTGGTCCGGCGGCTCGGGAAAGCGCTCGTAGTCGAAGTCGTGCAGCAGGCCGACCGCCCCCCAGTATTCGGGGTCGTTGCCGGTGCGCAGGGCGGCCGCGCGCATGGCCGCCTCGACGGCGTAGGCGTGGCGGCGCAGGGGCTCGGTCAGGGTGTGCTCGTGCAGCAGGGCCAGGACGCGGCCGCGTTCGTAGAGGTCGGACATGGGGGCCTCAGATCTGCAGGTCGTCGTGGTGGTCGCGCAGCCAGGACATGTTCTCGTCGTGCTCCGGGCAGACCTCCGCCAGCAGTTTCCGGAAGCCGGGGCCGTGGTTGAGGTGCCGCAGGTGGCACAGCTCGTGGCAGACGACGGCGTCGATCACCGCGGGCGGGGCCATCACCAGGCGGTAGCAGAAGGACAGGTTGCCCTTGTGGGAGCAGCTGCCCCAGCGGCTCGTGCGCTCCCCGATGATGATCCGGCTGGGGACCAGGCCGTGGGTCGCGGCGAGCTCGCACACCCGCGCCTCGAGGTGCCGCCGCGCCAGGCGGCGCAGCCAGCGCTCGAGCAGGGGCCGCGGGTCCAGGCGGTCGTCCGGCGTGAGCTGGACGCGCAGGCGGTCGTTCTCGGCGACGACACGGCCGCGGCGGCGCCCCGGTTCCGCGCCCTCGACCAGCAGCTCGCGCGGCCGGCCCAGCACCAGCACCCGGCTGCCGGTGCTCAGCTCCGGCGACCGCGGTCCCTGGCGGACGTCGAAGCGCTCGACCTGCTCGTCGATCCAGACGGCGTGCTCGCGCAGGGCCCGCTCCAGCTCGGCCAGGCTCCAGCGACGGGGCAGCACGACCTCGAGCCCCTT
>JAURXS010000180.1 GCA_030654305.1 bacterium
GCTCCCTTGAGAAACATGTGCTTCCCATCGTGACAGGGGTGTCTGGAGGCCTCCTGCGCCAGGAGGGCGCAGGAGGCCGGAAGCCAAGCGCTCCGGGCACAGGAGGTGCCCGGAGCGCGTCCCCTGTCACGATGGGAAGCACATGTTTCTCAAGGGAGCCGACTACAAATCTCGATGAGCACCCCGCCCGTGTCCTTGGGGTGCAGGAAGACCACCTGCTTGCCGTGGGCGCCGGGCAGGGGTTCCTCGTTGAGCAGGCGCAGGCCGGCCGCGCGGCAGGCGGCCAGGGCCGCGTCCATGTCCTGCGCCGCGAACGCGACGTGGTGCAGGCCGGGCCCCTTCTTCTCCAGGAAACGGCCGACGTTGCTGTCGGGGTCGAGCGGCTGCAGCAGCTCGACGCAGCCGGGGCCGCCGTCGCGGTCCAGCTTCAGCAGGGCGACCTTCAGCTTCTCGCGGGGCACCTCCTCCACGGCGACCAGTTCGAGGCCCAGCAGGCCGGCGTAGAGCCGGATCCCCGCCTCGAGGTCCGTGACGGCGATGCCGAGGTGGTCGACGCGGCCGGCCATGCCGGCGGGCGGGGCGAATTCGCGCTGTTCCATGCCTGCCTCCCTGGCGGGTGTCCGGCACCAAGATAGCCACCGGCACCGGTCTGTAAACCGGGATTCCGGCTCGACGGCGGGACCGTGAAACGCTATCGTTGTTTCACACCCGTTCCGGGAGGGACCATGAAGGATCCGCGCCACGCCAGGCTCGCCGAGCAGCTCGTCCGCTACAGCGTCCGGGTCCAGCCCGGGGAGGTCGTCTACGTCGAGCTGAAGGGGATCGAGACCCTCGACCTCGGGCGCGAGATCATCCGCGCCGCCACCGAGGCGGGCGGCGTCCCGTTCTGGTACTACAACGACGAGGACGTCTCGCGGCCCTTCGTGAGCCGCGCCTCGCAGGCGCAGTTCGAGCGCTGGGCGGCCTTCCACAAGCGCATCATGCAGGACGCCGACTGCTACATCGCGGTCCGCGGCAGCAGCAACCCCTTCGACCACAAGGACGTGGACCGCGACCGGGCCCGCTGGTACGCGCAGGCCTACTGGGACGAGGTGCACTCGGTCCGCGTGAACGAGAAGAAGTGGGTCGTGCTGCGCTACCCCAACCCGAGCATGGCCATCGCGGCCGAGCAGCCGACCGAGGCCTTCGAGGACTTCTACTTCCGCGTCTGCGGCCTGGACTACGCCCGCATGTCGGCCGCCATGGACCCGCTGCACGACCTGCTGTGCCGCACCGACCGCGTGGAGATCCGCGGCCCGGGCACCGACCTGCGCTTCAGCATCAAGGGGATCGGGGCGGTCAAGTGCGACGGCCACCGCAACGTGCCCGACGGCGAGGTCTACTCCTGCCCGGTGCGCGACTCGGTCGAAGGCACGATCGCCTACAACACCGCGACCATGCGCAGCGGCACGCTGTTCCGCAACGTGCGCTTCGTCTGCCGCGCCGGGAAGATCGTCGAGGCGGCGTGCGACGGCGACGTCGCGAAGCTCAACGAGATCCTGGACACCGACGAGGGCGCCCGCCACTTCGGCGAGTTCGCCCTGGGCGTCAACCCCCACATCACGGCGCCCCTGCTCGACACGCTGTTCGACGAGAAGATCGGCGGCTCGTTCCACCTGACGCCCGGCCAGGCCTACCCGGCCACCGACAACGGCAACCGCAGCGCCGTGCACTGGGACCTCGTCTGCATCCAGACGCCGCAGTGGGGGGGCGGGGAGATCCTCTTCGACGGCGTCACGGTGCGCCGCGACGGGCGCTTCGTCCTGCCGGAGCTGGCGGGGCTGAATCCGGAGAACCTGGTCGCGGCGGGCGCCTAGCCGCTCACTTCCGGTTCGATCACCAGCAGCACGTCGCCGGCGTTGACCGACTGGCCGACGCGCACCGCCACCTCGGCGACGGTGCCGGCCACGGGCGCCGCGATCTCGTTCTGCATCTTCATGGCTTCCAGCACCAGCAGCGGCTCGCCCGGGGCGACCCGTCGGCCGACCTCCGCCTGCAGCGCCACGACCAGGCCGGGGATCTCGGCGCGGACCGTGCCGCTGCCGGCGACCTCGGCCACCGCGGCCAGCGCCAGCGCGTGCAGCTCGTCCATCACCGTCAGCTCGAGGTAGCGCCCGTTGACGGTGGCCTCCAGCGCGCCGTGCCCGTCGCGCCCGCCGCGCGGCGAGATGTCGATCAGGTGCATGCGGCCGTCGACGCGCAGGCTCAACGCGCGCCCGTTCTGGACGAAGCAGGCGTCGACCTCGCGCAGCTCGCCGTCGTCGATCTGCACCGCGAGGCGGCCGTCGGCGTCGCGCGCGACCACGGCGGTGAACTGCTCGCCGCCGTGCCTCAGGACGTAGCGCTTCTTCATCCACACGGCCGCACCCCTAGCGATGGTTGGTCATGGCCCGCAGCGCGCTGCGGCGCCAGTTGCCGGCGTCCGCGTCCGCGTCGGCGCCGCCCGCCGCCGGGCCCGCCAGCTCGCGCCGCCGCGCCTCGTACAGCGCGGCCGCGGTCAGCAGCGCGGTGCGGTCGTCCTGCGGCAGCGGGTCCTGGAACTCGGCGGGGTCGAAGCGCTCGTCGATGAAGTTCGTGGTGTAGGTGCCGTCCAGGAACTTCGGCCGCTCCAGCGCCCACAGGTGGAACGGGATGTTGTGGCCGGGCCCGTGCAGCGTGAACTCCTGCAGGGCGCGCCGGCCGCGGGCGATCGCCTGGGCGCGGTCCTCGCCCCAGACCACCAGCTTCGCCAGCAGCGGGTCGTAGTGGACGGGCACGTCGAACCCCTCGTAGATCCCGCTGTCGACGCGCACGCCGGGCCCCGTGGGGGTCACGTGCGAGCTGATGCGCCCGATGGCGGGCATGAAGTTGCGGGCCGGGTCCTCGGCGTAGATGCGGAACTCGATCGCCCAGCCGCGCTGGCGCAGGTCCTCCTGGCGGTAGGGGAGGCCCTGGCCGCGGGCGATGCGGATCTGGGCGCGCACCAGGTCGGTGCCGGTCACCATCTCGGTGACCGGGTGCTCCACCTGCAGGCGGGTGTTCATCTCCAGGAAGAAGAACTCCCGCTGCGGCGACAGGATGAACTCCACGGTGCCCGCCCCGAGGTAGTCGACCGCGGCCGCCGTGCGCACCGCCGCCTCGCAGATGCGCTCGCGCAGCTCCGGGGTCAGGCTCGGCGAGGGCGACTCCTCGATGACCTTCTGGTGGCGGCGCTGCACCGAGCACTCGCGCTCGAAGAGGTGGACGGCGCCGCCGCGGCCGTCGCCCAGCACCTGCACCTCGATGTGCTTGGGCTCCTCCACGTAGCGTTCCAGGAAGACGGCGTCGTCGCCGAAGGCGCTGCCGGCCTCGCCCATGGTGCGGCGCAGGGCGGCCGCGAGGTCCGCCTCCTCTCGCACCACGCGCATGCCCTTGCCGCCGCCGCCGGCCGCCGCCTTCAGCAGTACCGGGTAGCCGATCGCGCGGGCGGCCGCGGCCGCGGCCGCGGGGTCGCGCAGCGCGGTCTCGGTGCCGGGGATCACCGGCACGCCGCTGTCGATCATCCGCCGGCGGGCCGCCAGCTTGTTGCCCATCAGCTCGATCGTCTCGGGCCGCGGCCCGATGAAGATCAGCCCCGCCTCGCCGCAGGCCCGGGCGAAGGCGGCGTTCTCGGACAGGAACCCGTAGCCGGGATGGACGGCGTCGGCGCCGCAGGCCAGCGCGGTCTCGATCAGCTTGTCGCCCCGCAGGTAGCTCGCGGACGCGGGCGCCGGGCCGATGGGGTAGGACTCGTCGGCGGTCATCACGTGCAGGGCCGTGCGGTCGGCGTCGGAGTGGACGGCCACCGCGCGGATCCCCATCTCGCGCAGGCCCTGGATGACCCGCACGGCGATCTCGCCGCGGTTGGCCACCAGGACCTTGGTGATCGTCGTGCGGCCCACGGCGCCTCCTACAGCGGGATGTTCCCGTGCTTCTTGGGGGGGAGCAGCTGCTTCTTGTTGCGCAGGGTGTGCAGCGCCGCGATCAGCTGCGGGCGCGTGTCCCGCGGCTCGATCACGTCGTCGAGGTAGCCCAGCCCCGCCGCGATGTAGGGGTTCGCGAAGCGCCGCTCGTACTCCTCGACCAGCTCCCGCCGCAGCGCGTCGGGGTCCTCGCTGCGGGCCAGCCGCTCGCGGTGCAGGACGTTGACCGCGCCCTCGGGGCCCATCACGGCCAGCTCGGCGGCCGGCCAGGCCACGTTCCAGTCGGCGCGGATGTGCTTGCTGCTCATCACGTCGTAGGCGCCGCCGTAGGCCTTGCGCGTGATGACGGTGAGCTTGGGCACCGTGGCCTCGCAGTAGGCGTACAGCAGCTTGGCGCCGTGCTTGATGATGCCGCCGAACTCCTGGTCGGTGCCGGGCAGGAAGCCGGGCACGTCTTCGAAGGTCACCAGGGGCACGTTGAAGCAGTCGCAGGTGCGGATGAAGCGGGCGGCCTTCAGCGAGGCGTCGATGTCCAGGACGCCGGCCTGGACCTTCGGCTGGTTGGCGACCACGCCGACCGGCAGGCCGTCCAGGCGCGCGAAGCCGCAGATGATGTTCGCCGCGTAGCGCGGCTGGATCTCCAGGAAATCGCCGTCGTCGACCACCAGCCCGATCACCTCGTGCATGTCGTAGGGCTTGCGCGGGTCGTCCGGCACCAGCGCGTCGAGGCGCTCCTCGCGGCGGCCGGGCAGGTCGGCGGGCGCGCGGCGCGGCGGCTCCTCGAGGTTGTTCTGGGGCAGGAAGCCCAGCAGCCGGCGCGTCATCAGCAGGCAGTCCTGGTCGCTGGCGGCCATCAGGTGGGCCACGCCGCTGCGCGAGGTGTGGGTGGCGGCGCCGCCCAGCTCCTCGCTGGTCACGTCCTCGTTGGTCACCATCTTGATGACGTTGGGCCCGGTGACGAACATGTAGCTGGTCTTGTCCACCATCAGGGTGAAGTCGGTGATCGCCGGCGAGTAGACCGCGCCGCCGGCGCAGGGGCCCATGATGGCCGAGATCTGCGGCACCACGCCCGAGGCCATGGTGTTGCGCCAGAAGATCTCCGCGTAGCCGGCCAGCGACTTGACGCCCTCCTGGATCCGCGCCCCGCCGGAGTCGTTCAGGCCGATCACCGGGCAGCCGTTCTCCAGCGCCTGGTCCATCAGCCGGCAGACCTTCAGCGCGTTGGACTCGCTCATCGAGCCGCCGAAGACGGTGAAGTCCTGCGCGAACACGTAGACCTGGCGGCCGTCGATGCGTCCCGAGCCGGTGATCATGCCGTCGCCGACCGGCAGCTGGTCGGCCAGCGAGGGCTCGCGGTGGGTGACGAAGACCCCGGTCTCCAGGAACGACCCCTCGTCCAGCAGCAGGTGGACGCGCTCGCGCGCGGTCAGCCGGCCCTTGGCGTGGATGCGGTCGATCTTGTCCTGGCCGCCGCCGAGCTGCGCCTGCGCGCGGAGCTCCCGCAGCTGCCTCAACCGGTCGGCGGAACTCTCGGGCATGGCGCGTCCCCCGCTGGAGTTGGCATTCTGGACCGACGCGGCAGCGTACAGCAGGACCGCCATTGCGGTCAACCTGCGAAACCCTGAAGATGGTCGCCGGCGCCCCCCGCGAACCCGGCGTTGGGGAGCCGGGCCCCGTCTGCTATCATCCGCCCACGACCCGCCGGCGGACGGCCGGCGCAACCCGGGAGACGATGATGTCCTACGAGACCCTACTGCTCGAGATCGACGACGCCGGCGTGGCCGTCGTGACGGTGAACCGGCCCGAGAAGATGAACGCGCTGAACGCGCAGGTGATCGAGGAGCTGCGGGCCTGCTTCGGCGAGCTGCGGCGGGACGACCGGGTGCGCGTCGTGATCCTGACCGGCGCGGGTCCGAAGGCCTTCGTCGCCGGCGCCGACATCGGTGAGCTGGCGGCCGCCACGGGGCCGGAGCTGGAGCGCCTGTCCGAGCGCGGCCAGTCCCTGATGTGGAGCCTCGAGCACCTCGGCAAGCCCGTGATCGCGGCGGTCAACGGCTTCGCCTTGGGCGGCGGCTGCGAGCTCGCCCTGTGCTGCACCTTCCGCTACGCGGCCAGCAACGCCAAGCTCGGGCTGCCCGAGATCACGCTCGGCCTGATCCCCGGCTACGGCGGCACGCAGCGCCTGCCGCGCCTGGTGGGGCGGGGGCAGGCCATGGAGATGATCCTCTCGGGCGGGATGATCGACGCCGAGGAGGCCGTGCGCATCGGCCTGGTCAACCGCGTTGTGCCGGGCGACGACCTGATGAAGGCGGCCCGCGCCGCCGCCGCGTCGATCGCGGGGCGCTCGGCCGCGACCGTCCGCTACGCCCTGAAGGCGGTGGGCGAGGGGGCCAACATGGGCCTGGACGAGGGCTGCCGGCTCGAGTCGGCGCTCTTCGGGGTCGTCGGGTCCCTCGACGACGCGCGCGAGGGCTGCCGGGCCTTCCTGGAGAAGCGCAAGCCCACCTTCAAGGACCGCTGAACGGCGAGGGACCGGGTCTGCGGACCCGGTCCCTCGAACCTCCACCTGGACCTCCGCCCGGACCTCCGCCCGGACCCCCGCGCCCCCCTGCCAAGCGGCAAACAATTCTTCCGCATCCCCGGCCCGTTGACTATGTTACGGGCGTCCGGCACCCCTGTCCCTTCGAGGAGGCGAAGATGAACGACTCCGTCCAGGCGACAGCTCCCTTCATCGAGATCGACGCCGAACTGTGCAAGGGCTGCAAGCTCTGCATCGGCGTCTGCCCCAAGGGCGTCATCGACATCAGCGAGAAGCTGAACGGCTCCAGCTACCATCCGGCTTACTACCTGGGACGGGACTGCACCGGTTGCGCCCTGTGCTTCTACGCGTGCCCCGAACCGGCGGCGATCAAGGTCGTCAAGCCCTGACCCCCACCCTCGGGAGGCAGACGATGTCCAGGAAGTTCATGAAGGGGAACGACGCGATCGTCGTCGGCGCCCTGCAGGCCGGGTGCCGGGCCTACTACGGCTACCCGATCACCCCCGCCAGCGAGATCGCGCACGCGGCTTCCCTGCACTTTCCGGCCCTGGGCGGCACCTTCATCCAGGCCGAGAGCGAAGTCGCCGCCATCAACATGGTCTACGGCACCGCGGGCATGGGCATCCGCACCATGACCGCCTCGTCGAGCCCCGGCTTCTCGCTGAAGCAGGAGGGCCTGAGCTACATCGCCGGCGCCGAACTGCCGTGCGTCGTGGTCAACGTCTCACGTGGCGGGCCCGGTCTGGGCAACATCGCCCCGGAGCAGGCCGACTACTTCCAGGTCACCAAGGGCGGCGGCCACGGCAACTACCGCCTGATCGCCCTGGCGCCCAACTGCGCCCAGGAGATGTGCGACCTGACGGTCCTGGCCTTCGACCTCGCCGACACCTACCGCAACCCGGTCTGCATCCTGGCCGACGGCTTCACCGGCCAGATGATGGAGCCGGTGAACGTGCCCCTGGCCCGGCCGGTGCCCTTCGACCACACGTCCTGGTGCGTGCGCGGCGACGCGGCCACCCACCGCAACCTCATCAGCTCGATCTACCTCGAGTCCGCGGATCTGGAGCGCCACAACCTCAAGCTCGACGAGAAGTACCGGCGGATCGCGCGGGACGAAGTGCGCTTCGAGGAGTACCAGGTCGAGGACGCCGACCTGATCGTCGTCGCCTTCGGCATCGTCTCGCGCATCGTCTACTCCACCGTGGACCAGGCCCGCGCGCAGGGCTTGAAGGTCGGCCTGCTGCGGCCGATCACGCTGTGGCCGTTCCCCAGCGACCGGATCGCCGAGCTCTCGCGGCGCGACGTGCGTTTCCTGTCGGCGGAGCTGAGCACCGGCCAGATGGTCGAGGACGTGCGGCTGGCCGTCGAGGGCCGCGCGCCGGTCCACTTCTACGGCCGCTGCGGCGGCATGGTGCCGGGTTCCGAGGAACTCCTGGCCGAGTACGGCAAGATCCTGGAAGGAGGCCGGTCGTGAAGATCACCGAGAAGCCCGTCGCCTTCTATCCCGAGTTCGTCCGCAAGAGCGGCCCGCACAAGGAGACCACCCACTACTGCCCCGGCTGCGGGCACGGCAACATCCACAAGATGATCGCCGAGGCCATGGTCGACCTGGGCATCAACGAGCGCACGGTGTTCATCTCCCCGGTGGGCTGCTCGGTGTTCGGCTACTACTACTTCGACTGCGGGCACATGCAGGCCGCCCACGGCCGCGCGCCGGCGGTGGCCACCGGCATCAAGCGGGCCAACCCCGAGGCGATCGTCATCTCCTACCAGGGCGACGGCGACCTGGCGGCCATCGGCACCGCCGAGACCCTGCACGCCGCCAACCGCGGCGAGAACATCACCGTCTTCTTCGTCAACAACGCGATCTACGGCATGACCGGCGGCCAGATGGCGCCGACCACGATGATCGGTCAGAAGACGGCCACCACGCCCCGCGGCCGCATCGAGACCGTGCACGGCAACCCGATCCGCATGGCCGAGATCATCGCCACGCTGCCGGCGGCGACCTACGTCGAACGCGTGGCGATCGGCGACTCGAAGCACATCATGAAGGCCCGCAAGGCCATCCGCAAAGCCCTGACCAACCAGGTCGAGAACCGCGGCTACAGCTTCGTGGAGATCCTGTCGACCTGCCCCACCGGCTGGAAGATGGACGGCCCCGACGCCCGCGACTGGCTCGTCGAGGAGATGACCAAGGTCTTCCCGCTGGGCGTCTTCAAGGACGAGTCCGACCACCGCGAGGGGGCCTGGCACCGCCACGTGGAGACCTTCGAGCCCGCGAAGCGCGATGCCTACCTCGGCGCCGGCGAGGCCGAGGCCAAGGCGGAGAAGCTGCCCCTGCCCGCCGAGCTGCACTGCAAGTTCGCCGGCTTCGGCGGCCAGGGCGTCCTGACCCTGGGCCTGTTCCTGGCCCAGGTCGGCATGCGCGCGGGCCTGCACGCCAGCTGGATCCCGTCCTACGGGCCCGAGATGCGCGGCGGCACCGCCAACTGCTCGGTCAACCTGTCCGAGCGGCGCATCGGCAGCCCGCTGGTCGACCGGCCCAACCTGCTGGTCGTGATGAACCAGCCCTCGCTCGAGGCCTTCACCGGCGAGGTCGTCGAGGGCGGCACCATCATCGTGGACACCTCCGTCGTGGAGAACTGCCCCGAGCTGCCCGGCCGCCGCGTGGTGCGGATCCCGGCCACCGGGATCGCCGACGAGGTCGGCACGCCGAAGGTGGCCAACGTGGTGCTGCTCGGCGCGATCTGCGCCGCGACCGGCGCCTTCCCGTTGGCCTTCGTCGAGCAGTCCCTGCGGGAGACCGTGAAGAAGAAGGACCTGGTCGACCTGAACCTGGCCGCGCTGCGCCGCGGCTACGAGCACGTGCGCGACGCGGTCTGACCGGCGCCACGGGCGGATCTCCGACGCCGCCCCCGGCCCCGCGGGGGCGGCGTCGTCGCGAAAGGCGGAGCGATGATCATCGGCGTGCCCCGGGAACTGGCCCCGGACGAGAAGCGCGTCGGCCTGGCGCCGGCGGCGGTCCTGACCCTGGCGCGCCAGGGCCACGACGTGCTGGTGGAGCGCAACGCCGGCGTCGGCAGCGGCTTCAGCGACGAGGACTACCGCAAGGTCGGCGCCCGCATCGCCGGCGACACCGAAGAGGTGTACCGGCGCGCCGGCCTGCTGGTGAAGGTGCAGGCGCCCACGGCGGCCGAGGCGGCCTGGCTGACCGAGGGCCAGACCCTCCTGGGCTTCCTGATGCTCCCCGCCTGCGAACCGGCCCTGCTCGGCGCGCTGCGCCGCGGCGGCTGCAGCGCGGTCGACACCGCGGCCATCTCGCGCGACGACGGTTCGGCGCCCGTGCTGGCCAGCATGTCGCGCATCGCCGGGCGCATCGTGCCGCAGCTCGCCGCCCGCTACCTGCAGTCCGACCACGGGGGGAGCGGGATCCTGCTGGGCGGCCTGGCCGGGGTGCCGCCGGCGGAGGCGGTCGTGCTCGGCGGCGGCATCGCGGGGCGCAACGCCGCGCGCGCGCTGCTGGGCTGCGGGGCCCGCGTGACCCTGCTCGACGTCGACCTGGACCTGCTGCACGACCTGCACTGGCGCTTCGAGGGCCGGGTCACCACCTACCCCGCCAACGAGTACACGCTGGCCAAGGTGCTGCGCTTCGCCGACGTGGTCGTCGGCGCCGTGCGCTCGCCCGGCGGCCGCGCCCCGGTGCTGGTCGACCGCCAGCTCGAGGACCGGGTCCGCGACGGCAGCGTCGTGATCGACCTGGCCATCGACCAGGGCGGCTGCTTCGCCGCGAGCCGGCCCACGCGCCTGAGCGACCCCGTCTACGTCGTGGACGGCGTGACCCACTTCTGCGCCCCCAACACGCCCAGCCTCGTGGCGCGCACCGCGACCTACGCCCTCGGCAACGCGCTGCTGGGCACCGTGGCGCTCATCGCCGCCGGCGGCCTGGAGGCGGCCATGACCGCGGACCCCGCGCTGGCGCGGGGCGTCGGCCTGATCGGCGGCCGGGTCGTCGACCCGCGCGTGGCCGAGGCGCACGGGCTGCCCGTCGAGGGCCGCCGGACCGGAGGGGCATCGTGAGCTGGATGGAACTGTACCGGCAACGGCGGACCGACGCCGCCGCCGCCGTGGCTGCGATCGCCTCGGGGCAGCGCGTCTACCTGGGCGCCGGCTGCGCCGTGCCGCACTCGCTGGTCGCGGCGCTGGTGGCCCGCGCGGGCGAACTGCGCGACGTCGAGATCCTGCACATCCTGACGGCGGGGGAGGCCAGCTACGCGCAGCCAGGCATGCAGGAGAGCTTCCGCTGCACGGCCATGTTCGTGGGGCCCAACGTGCGCGAGGCCGTCAACTGCGGCCGCGCCGGCTACATCCCCGTGCACCTGCACGAGGTGCCCGACCTGCTGCGGGGCAGCCACCGGCCCGACGTCGCCCTGGTGCAGGTCTCGCCGCCCGACGAGCACGGCTTCTGCAGCTTCGGCATCGAGGTGGGCATCACCAAGCCCGCCGCCCTGGCCGCCGGCCGCATCGTGGCCGAGGTGAACCGCCAGATGCCGCGCACCCTCGGCGACAGCTTCATCCACGTCTCGAAGCTCGAGCTCTGCGTCGAGGTGGACCGGCCGCTCGACGTGTTCGCGACGATCCCGATGGACGCCGTGCAGGAGAGCATCGGCAGCCACGTGGCGGGGCTGGTCGAGGACGGCGACTGCCTGCAGATGGGCATCGGCGGCCTGTCGGCGGCGGTGCTGCACTGCCTGCGGGGCAAGCGGGACCTGGGCGTCCATTCCGAGATGTTCTCCGACGGGCTGCTCGACCTCATCGACGGCGGCATCGTCACCGGCGAGCGCAAGACCTTCCACCCCGGCAAGGTCGTCGCGGGCTTCGTGCTCGGCACCCGCCGCCTGTACGACCACGTCCACGACAACGCGCTGATCGAGCTGCACCCGACCGACTACGTCAACAACCCCTTCAACATCGCGCGCAACGACCGCATGGTCGCCATCAACTCCGCCCTGCAGATCGACCTCACCGGCCAGGTCTGCGCCGACTCGCGCGGCACGCAGATCTACTCCGGCTTCGGCGGCCAGGTCGACTTCATGCGCGGCGCCGCCATGAGCCGCGGCGGCAAGCCCATCACGGCCCTGCCGGCGACCGCCCGCGGCGGCACCGTGTCGCGCATCGTCCCGGTGCTGAGCGAGGGGGCGGGCGTGGTCACCACGCGGGCCGACGTCCACCACGTGGTGACCGAGCACGGGGTCGCCCACCTGCACGGCCGCGATCTGGCCGAGCGGGCGCGGGCCCTGATCGCCATCGCCGCGCCGGAGTTCCGGGAGGGGCTGGAGCGGTCCGCGCGCGAGTGCGGGATCTTTTCGCGCATCTTCTCTTCGTAACGCTAGCACTGACCGCGATATCGTCCTTGTCCATGCCGTGATGCGACTCGGATCCACACATCCTGTGGTGACAGGGGGCGCTCGTCGGGCACTTCGTGTGCCCGACTCGCTTGGCCTTCCGGCCCTTCCGCCATCCTGGCTTCAGGGCCTGCAGGACACCCCTGTCACCACAGGATGTGTGGACCCGAGTCGAACAGCGGCCTGGGAGGCGACACATCGTCCCCGATACTTGACATTATGTCCATTCGGTGACAAACTGTCCAGCCACCCGCACCGCCCCCGGCCCGGAGGAATGCCGTGATCGATCCCGCAGCGCACGCGCCCGGTTCGCCGGAGCTGGCCACCATCCTGGTCGTGGACGACGAGCCCGAGCTCTGCCAGGCGCTCGGCCGCCTGCTGGGGCGCAACGGCTACCGCACGCTGACCGCCGGCAACGGGGAGGAGGCGCTGGAGATCCTGCGCCAGGAGCCGGTGCCGCTGGTGCTGACCGACCTGATGATGCCCCGGCTCAACGGGGTCGACCTGCTCAAGGCGGTCAAGATCATCGCGCCGGCCACCGAGGTCGTCATCGTCACCGGGCACGGCACCATCGAGACCGCGGTCGAGGCCATGAAGATGGGCGCCTACGACTTCATCGAGAAGCCGTTCTCGGCCTCGCTCACCCTGAACGTCGTCCGCAAGGCGTTGGAGAAGCAGCAGCTCATCGCCGAGAACCGCGAGCTGCGGCGCATGCTCACCGAGGGGTCCGGCAGCGGCGACATCGTGGGGCAGAGCGAGGTCATGCGGCGGGTCCTGGAGACCGTGCGCCAGGTGGCGCCGAGCAAGGCCACGGTCCTGCTCACCGGCGAGAGCGGCACCGGCAAGGAGATCGTCGCGAGCGCCCTGCACCGCTGGAGCGACCGCGCCGGGCGTCCCCTGATCAAGGTCAGCTGCGCGGCCATCCCCGAGACCCTGCTCGAGTCGGAGCTCTTCGGCTACGAGAAGGGGGCCTTCACCGGCGCCACCGGCCGGCGGCGGGGCCGCTTCGAGGCGGCGCACGGCGGCACCCTGTTCCTGGACGAGGTCGGGGAGCTGCCGATGTCCGTCCAGATCAAGCTGCTGCGCGTGCTGCAGGACGCGACCTTCGAGCGCCTCGGCAGCAACGACCCGATCGAGGTGGACGTGCGCCTGGTCGCCGCGACCAACGCCGACCTCGAGGGTCTGGTCGCGCGCGGCATGTTCCGCGAGGACCTCTACTACCGCCTGAACGTCATCAACATCGAGCTGCCCCCGCTGCGCGCCCGGACCGGGGACGTGGTCCTGCTCGCGGGGTTCTTCCTGAAGATCGCGTGCGAGAAGAACGGCAAGAAGGTGGACGGGTTCACCCGGGCGGCCCTGGACTCCCTGCAGCGCTACGCCTGGCCGGGCAACGTCCGCGAACTGGAGAACTGCGTCGAGCGGGCGGTGGTGCTGACCAAGGACGGCCTGATCGACGTGGACGTGCTGCCCCAGGCCGTCCGCGCCGGCAAGCGGGTCACCGAGACGGTGAGCTTCCCGGTCGGCACCTCGTTGCACGACGCGGAGATGGAGCTGATCCGGGCGACCCTGGCCACCACCGGCGGCGACAAGGAGACGGCGGCCAGGATCCTGGGCATCGCCTCGCGCACGATCTACCGGAAGATCAAGTAGGGCGCGGGGCCGTGTCGCCGGGATGCCTTGACCCCCTCCCGGGGCCGGGCTATATTGGCCCCGATCCTGCAATAGCTTCCAATTCCCGGTTCGACGGCTCTGCGGGCGGCGATCCGGCTGCGGCTTGTCGTACCTGGTTCTGGCGAGAGTGGCGGAACTGGCAGACGCGCAGGATTTAGGTTCCTGTGGGAAACCGTGGGGGTTCGAGTCCCCCCTCTCGCACCAGTTGCGCGCGGCCGCGCTCGCGGCGGCCCCGCACCATGACCGTAAGGACGACCGACATGACCACCGACACCGCCCCGAGCCCGTTCACCCTCTCGGTCCAGTCCCCCGAGAGCTGGAAACGCGTCATCGGCGTGGAGATCGACCGGGCCTGGTTCGACGGCGAGTACGCCCGCAACCTGGGTGTCGCCCGTCGCGGCCACGCCCGCCCCGGCTTCCGCAAGGGCAAGGTGCCCCTGGCCATGGTCGAGAAGGACCTCGGCGGCGAGGTGCGCATGGAGACCGTCGAGCAGGTGCTGCCGCAGGCCTACCGGGCCGCGGTCCTGGAGCACAAGCTGGTGCCGGTCAACGACCCCGAGCTCACCGACCTCAAGCTCGAAGAGCAGGGCCCGGTCCACCTGGAGCTGAGCGTCGAGGTGCGGCCCGACGTCGTCGCCCGCGACTACCTGGACCTGCCCCTGGCCAGGACCGCGGCCGAGCTGGCCGACGGCGCCGTGGACGAGGCCCTCGCGGGCCTGCGCGAGGGGCGCGCCGTCTGGGAGCGCGCCGAGCGGGCCGCCGCCGCCGGCGACCGCCTGAAGGCCGACATCGTCCCGCAGGCGCAGGACGGGGAGCCGGACCCCGCCGGCCCGGTCCGCGACTACATGTTCGAGCTGGGCGCCGAGGGCAACTTCGCGGAGTTCGACGCCGCGCTGACCGGTGCCGTGGCCGGGGACGAGCGCCGCGTGACGGTGACCTACCCCGCGGACTACGGCAACGAGCGCGTGCGCGGGCGGACGGTCGGCTACCTGGTGACGGTCAAGGAAGTCCAGGCCCGCAACCTGCCCGAGCTCGACGACGCCTTCGCCGCCGCGATGAAGGAGGGCCAGACCCTGCTCGAGCTGCGCCTCTCCCTGCGCGACGAGCTGCTGGCCGAGGAGACGCGGCGGGTCGAGCAGCTGGAGCGCGAGCGGATCGTCGACCTGCTGCTCGAGCGCAACCCGGTCGAGCCGCCGCCGAGCCTGGTCGAGGAGTACCTCGCCGCCGGCGTGAACGAGATGAAGCAGCGCAGCGCGTACCTCGGGCGCCCGGTCACCGAGCAGGACGAGCAGCGCTACCGCGAGTCCGGCCGCGTCTGGGCGGAGCGCTCGCTGAAGGCGATGCTGGTCCTGGAGGCGGTCCGCCGCCAGGAGGAGATCGCGGTGACGCCGGCGGAGGTGGAGGCGCGGATCGCCGCCGTCGCCGCCGAGAACGGCTTCCCCGCCGAGGACTACCTCGCCTACGTGAAGCAGCACCACGAGGACGAGCGGATCGCGCAGGACCTCGCGGAGCAGAAGGCGTTCGACTTCCTGCGCGCGCGGGCCGCGTATCACCAGGACTGAACCGGCCGCCGCGGCCGGCGTGGACGGAACCCATACGGAGGCAACGAGATGCTGATCCCCTACGTCGTCGAACAGACCAGCCAGGGCGAGCGCTCGTACGACATCTACTCGCGCTTGCTCAAGGACCGGATCATCTTCCTGGGCACGGCGATCGACGACAACGTCGCCAACGTGATCATCGCCCAGTTGCTGTTCCTGCAGGCGGAGGATCCCGAGCGCGACATCTTCCTGTACGTCAACAGCCCCGGCGGCAGCATCTCCGCCGGTTTGGCGATCTACGACACGATGCAGTACATTTCCAACGATGTGGCCACGATCTGCATGGGGCAGGCCGCCAGCATGGGCGCCGTGCTGCTGGCCGCCGGCGCCGCAGGCAAGCGCTCCGCGCTGGTCAACTCGCGCATGATGATCCACCAGCCCCTGGGCGGCAGCCAGGGCCAGGCCAGCATGATCGAGATCTACGCGAAGGAGATCCTCTACATGAAGGACCTCCTGTACGGCCTGATGTCGAAGCACACCGGGCAGACCGTCGAGCGGATCACCCGCGACAGCGACCGCGACTTCTTCATGTCGGCCGGCGAGGCCCGCGCCTACGGCCTGGTCGACAAGGTGATCGAGAAGCGCGCCGAGATCGTCAAGGACTGAGGACCGACGGCCGCGTGACCCGCGCGCAGGAGGCACCATGAAGCGTCGACAGACCGGTTCGCCGCAGATGATCAAGTGCTCGTTCTGCGCCCGCGGCCAGGACGAGGTGGCGAAGCTCGTCGCCGGCCCGGCCAACGTCTACATCTGCAGCGAGTGCATCAAGCTCTGCAACGACATCCTCGAGGGCGAGCTGCTCGACGACGCGCCGGAGACGGCGCAGACGCACGCCAAGCCCCACGACATCAAGGCGCACCTCGACGAGTACGTCATCCGCCAGGACGACGCCAAGATCAGCCTCGCCGTGGCGGTCTACAACCACTACAAGCGCATCAACCAGCGCCGCATCGGCGACGACGTCGAGGTCGACAAGAGCAACATCCTGCTGATCGGCAACACGGGCACCGGCAAGACGCTGCTGGCGCAGACGCTGGCCCGCTTCCTCAACGTGCCCTTCGCCATTGCCGACGCCACCACGCTGACCGAGGCCGGCTACGTGGGCGAGGACGTGGAGAACATCCTGGTGCGGCTGCTGCAGGCGGCGGACTACAACGCCCAGGCCGCCGAGCAGGGCATCATCTACATCGACGAGATCGACAAGATCACGCGCAAGAGCAGCAACCCGTCGATCACCCGCGACGTCTCCGGCGAGGGCGTCCAGCAGGCGCTGCTGAAGATCCTCGAAGGCACCGTGGCCAACGTGCCGCCGCAGGGCGGCCGCAAGCACCCGCAGCAGAAGTACATCGAGATCAACACGCGCAACATCCTGTTCGTCTGCGGCGGCGCCTTCCAGGGCCTCTCCGACATCGTCAAGCGGCGCATCGGCCAGAACGTGCTCGGCTTCGAGCGCGCCGAGACCCGCGGCCGCAAGATCACCGACGACGAGACCCTGGCCAAGGTCGAGCCCGAGGATCTCGTCAAGTACGGCCTCATCCCCGAGCTGGTCGGCCGCCTGCCGGTGGTGACCTCCCTGCAGGATCTCGACCGCGAGGCGATGATCCGCATCCTGCGCGAACCGCGCAACGCCCTGGTCAAGCAGTACCAGAAGCTGCTGTCCATGGAGGACGTGGAGCTGGTGGTCACCGACGACGCCATCGAGGCCATCGCCGACCGCGCCATCACCCGCAAGACCGGCGCCCGCGGCCTGCGCTCCATCATGGAGGCGGTCATGCGCGACGTCATGTACAACGTCCCGACCATGGACAACGTCCGCCAGGTGGTGATTTCGCGCGAGGTCGTCGAGGGGGCGGCCGAGGCCGAGATCCTGGGCCACGACGCGGACGCCGACGCCAAGGGCGCCTGACCGACCACCGAGCCGACCCGAGGGGCGGCGACGACGGCCGCGCGCCGCCGGCGCCCCCCGCCGCGTCCCGCACCCGCCGCCAGGAGAGACATGAAGCGACGCGAAGTCGAACCCGCCGCCACGCCGCCCGTCCTGCCGGAGCGCCTGCCGCTGCTGCCCCTGCGCGACGTCGTGGTGTTCCCCTACATGATCACGCCGCTGCTGGTGGGCCGGCCGCGCTCGGTCGCGGCCCTGGAAGCCGCCATGATGCGCGACAAGTACATCTGCGTGGCGGCCCAGCACGAGCCCGAGGTCGAGGACCCCGTCCAGGACGACCTCTACGCCGTGGGCACGGTCATCAAGATCCTGCAGATCATCCGCACGCCCGACGACACGCTCAAGATCCTGGTCGAGGGCGAGGCCCGCGTGCGCATCACCGGCTTCAGCGACGGCGAGGAGTTCGGCGAGGTGACGGTCGAGGTGATCCCCGAGAGCCGCGACGACGGACCGGAGGTCGAGGCCCTCAGCCGCTCCATCAAGGAGCGCTTCAAGGAGTACGTGCGGCTGAACAAGCGCCTGCCCGACGAGGTGCTGCTGTCGGTGCTGAACATGGGGGAGATCGCCCGCATGACCGACTCCATCAGCGCCTACATCGTGGGCAAGGTGCCCCTGAAGCAGGAGCTGCTGGAGGAGCCGGGCCTGGTCGACCGCATGCGCCGCGTCAACCAGATCCTGGCCGACGAGCTGGAGATCCTGCAGATCGAGCAGCGCATCGACACCGAGGTGCAGAGCCAGGTCCAGAAGAACCAGCGCGAGTTCTACCTGAACGAGCAGCTGCGGGCCATCCGCAAGGAGCTCGGCTACGGCGCCGACGAGGACAGCGAGGTCGAGGAGTACGTCGAACGCCTCGAGGCGGGCGACCTGCCCCCGGAGGTGCGCGAGACGGCCGAGCGCGAGATCGGACGGCTGGCGAAGATGCCCGGGATGTCGCCCGAGGCCGCCGTGGTGCGCAACTACCTCGACACCCTGCTGGAGCTGCCCTGGAAGAAGCGCTCCCGCGACCGCCTCGACACCCGCCTGGTGCGCAAGCAGCTGGACGCCGACCACTACGGCCTGGAGAAGGTCAAGGACCGCATCATCGAGTACCTGGCCGTGCTCAAGCTGACCAAGAAGCTGCACGGCTCGATCCTCTGCCTGGTGGGCCCGCCGGGCGTCGGCAAGACGAGCCTGGGGCGCAGCATCGCCGAGGCCATGAACCGCCGCTTCGTGCGCATCTCCCTGGGCGGCGTGCGCGACGAGGCCGAGATCCGCGGGCACCGGCGCACCTACATCGGCAGCAAGCCCGGCCGCATCATCGAGTCGCTGCGCAAGGCCGGCACCAAGAACCCGGTCTTCCTGCTGGACGAGATCGACAAGATGGGCGCCGACTTCCGCGGCGACCCCTCGTCGGCCCTGCTCGAGGTGCTCGACCCCGAGCAGAACACGCACTTCAGCGACCACTTCCTGGAGGTGGACTTCGACCTCTCGGAGGTCATGTTCATCACGACCGCCAACTCGCTCCACTCCATCCCGGCGGCGCTCGAGGACCGCATGGAGATCATCCGCCTGCCCGGCTACCTCGACCACGAGAAGCTGGCCATCGCGCGCGACTTCCTGGTGCCGCGGCAGATGCAGCGCAACGGCGTCAAGAGCTGGAAGGGCGGCTTCAGCCCGCGGGCGCTGTCGGTGATCATCGACGGTTACACCCGCGAGGCCGGCGTGCGCCAGCTCGAGCGCGAGATCGCCTCGATCTGCCGCAAATCGGCCAAGTTCAAGGCGGAGCGGGGGCGCTTCCCGGCCCGGGTGACGCCCACCTCGCTGCAGAAGACGCTCGGCACGCCCCGCTACCGCCGGCAGGTCGTGGAGGGCGAGCCCGAGATCGGCGTGGTCACGGGCCTGGCCTGGACCGTCGTCGGCGGCGAGATCCTGCCGATCGAGGCGGCCCACATGACCGGCGCCGGCAAGCTGAAGCTCACCGGCAACCTCAAGGAGGTCATGAAGGAGTCGGCCGAGACGGCGCTCAGCTTCGCCCGCACCCGCTGCGGCAAGCTGCCGGCGACCTTCATGCAGAAGAACGACCTGCACATCCACGTGCCCGAGGGCGCGGTGCCCAAGGACGGCCCCAGCGCCGGCATCGCCATGGCCACGGCCATCGTCTCGCTGCTGCGCGAGATCCCCGTGCGCAAGGACGTGGCGATGACCGGGGAGATCACCCTGCGCGGCAAGGTGCTGGCGATCGGGGGCCTGCCCGAGAAGGCCGTCGCGGCGATGCGCGCCGGCTGCCGGGTCCTGATCATCCCCAAGGACAACGAGAAGGAGTACCTCGAGCTGCCCCAGACGATCCGGCGCCAGCTCCAGGTGCACCTGGTCGAGACCATGGACGAGGTCCTGGACCTGGCCCTGGTCGGCGGGCGGCAGGGGGAGTCCTGCCGCGAAGCGCGCAAGACGGCCGCGGGCAAGACCGCGCCCGGCGCCTCTCACTGACCCGCAACCGGGGGGCGCGACGTGCGCGTGGAATTCGTCACCAGCGCCCCCAACCTGGCCCTGCGCCCCGAGCGCGTCCTGCCGGAATTCGCCTTCGTCGGGCGCAGCAACTGCGGGAAATCCTCCCTGATCAACCACGTCCTGGCCCGCAAGGCCATGGCCAAGATCAGCGGCAAACCCGGAAAAACCCGTTTATTGAACTATTTCCTGGTCGAAGACACCTACTACCTGGTGGACCTGCCGGGCTACGGTTTCGCCCGGGTCGGCAAGGACCTCCGGGAGGAATGGCTGCGCCTGATGCGGGCCTACCTGTTCGCCGGGGACCGGCCCCTGGCCGTCCTGCAGCTGCTGGACGTCCGGCACCGCCCCACCGAGGAGGACCGGCGCATGACGGCCTGGTTGCGCGAGGCGGGGGTGCCGTTCGCGATCGCGGTGACCAAGATCGACAAGCTGGGCAAGACCAAGCTGCCGGAGAGGTTCCGCGAGATCGCGGCGACCCTGGAACTCGACCCCGCGACCCCGTTCCTCCCGACCTCGGCGGCCGGGGGGCTGGGGCGGGACGAGATCCTGGCCTGGTTCGAGTCCGTCCTGGCCGACGGGGGTGAGCCGGCGGACGTGGGTGAGCCGGCGGACGAGGGTGAGCCGGTGGACGGGGGAACCGCCGGCCGGCCGGCGCGTTGACAGGCTGAACGGTCGGGTGCTATCATTAGGACCAGAGGGGAGGCTCATGGAGCGCAGGCTACCGATCGGCTCCATCGTTGTCGCGCTGGTGATCCTGAACGTCGCGGCCGCTTCGGCGACCGAGACGCTGATGGATCGGCTTCCGCTCAACGCGCGCTTCTCCTGCCTGAACTGCCACACCGTGGCGGCGCCCACGAGCGCCACCGCGGCCCTGAACCCCTTCGGCGCGGCGTTCCGCGACGGCGGCTCCGTGTGGGACAACGCGCTGGCCGTCCAGGACTCCGACGGCGACGGCTGCACCAACGGCGCCGAGGTGGGCGACATCGACGGCAACGGGCAGATCGACGGCGGCGTGACTGAGGAATCCAGCAATCCCGGCGACGAGGACTGCTCGGCCAGCATCCTCGACGAGAAGACCTGGGGCCAGCTGAAGGCCATGTTCAACGGCCGCTAGGCCGGGGACGACCTAGGCCACAACGACGGTCTCGAACCTCGAGGCCCGTTTTTTTTTGCGGGTCCGGCACGCATCGCCGGCCCGGGCGAGGACGGACGACTTGGACGTGCGAGCGGCGGGCAACCGCGTGATCATCGGCGGCCAGTGGGGCGACGAGGGCAAGGGCAAGATCGTCGACGCCCTGGGACGCGGCGTCGACTGGGTCCTGCGCTACCAGGGCGGTGCCAACGCCGGCCACACCATCGTCAGGGGGGGCGAGAAGATCGTCCTGCACCTGGTCCCCTCCGGACTGCTCAGCGAGGGCGTTCGCGGCTACCTGGGCAACGGCATGGTGGTGGACCCCTGGGCCCTGCGCGACGAGATCATCGAGCTGGAGGAGCGCGGCGTGAAGGTGCGCGGGCGCCTGTTCATCTCCGCGGCGGCCCACCTGCTCATGCCCTACCACCGCCGCATCGACGAGTGCCTGGAGAGCCGGCGCAAGCGCCGCAGCATCGGCACCACGGGTCGCGGCATCGGGCCGGCCTACGTGGACAAGGCGACGCGTCAGGGCCTGCGCATGGGGGACCTGCTGCTGCCGAAGGAGAACCTCGAGCGGCGGGCGATCGAGAAGATCCTTGAGGCCAACGAGGCGCTGGCGGCGCTGTACGAGGCCGAACCCCTGTCGGCCGCCAACATCGCCCAGGAGCTGGTGGTGCTGGCGCGCAGCTTCGCCCCGATGATCGTCGACGGGCACGAGGCGCTGGCCGGCGTGCGGCTCGGCCGCGAGACCGCGCTGTTCGAGGGCGCCCAGGGCGCCCTGCTGGACCTGGACCACGGCACCTACCCCTTCGTGACCTCGAGCAACCCTTCGATCGGGGGCGCGCTCACGGGCACCGGCCTGCCGCCGCGCTGCCTCGGCGAGATCCTCGGCGTCTACAAGGCCTACTGCACCCGCGTGGGCAACGGCCCCTTCCCCAGCGAGCTGCTGGCCGAGGAGGGGGACGCGCTGCGCCTGCTGGGGGGGGAGTTCGGCGCCACCACCGGGCGCGCCCGGCGCTGCGGCTGGTTCGACCTGCCGGCCGGCCGCTTCACCGCGGAGTTCAACGGCATGACCGGCGTGATCATCACCAAGCTCGACGTCCTGGACACCCTGCCTGAGATCAAGGTCGCAACGGGCTACGCCGTCGACGGCGGCACGATGGACCGCTTCCCGGCGCAGGGCGACCTGCTGGCGCGCTGCAAGCCCGTCTACCGCGCGTTCCCCGGCTGGGCGCAGCCCCTCGGGGCGTGCCGCGCGCTGGCGGACCTGCCCGCCGCCGCCCGCGGCTACCTGGAGTTCCTGGAGCGCGAGCTGGCGACGCCCGTGGTGGGGATCTCTGTCGGCCGCGAGCGCGAGGAGATGATCTGGACGCCCGGCGGCGTGAACGTCTGACCGCGGCCGTGCGCTTTGACACCCCAGACGGGTTCCGCTATCTTCCGGGCAGGACGGTCCCCGGGCCGTCCTCCCGTCTCCCGACGGGCCGCTAGCTCATCTGGCAGAGCACCTGACTTTTAATCAGGTGGTACCTGGTTCGAGTCCAGGGCGGCCTACCAACCCGCGCGTCCGCGCCGAAAGAACAGGGGCCCCGCCGTCGGCGGGGCCCCTGCTGTTCACGTCCCGGACGACCGGCCTACTTCTGGGCGTAGGTCTTGGTCCAGAGGGCGTCGAAGTCGGCGATGGTCTTCTCGAAGAGATCGAGCATCGTCAGGATCGGCGCCGAGGTCTCGAGGTCCACGCCCGCGTTCTTCAGCAGCGTCAGCGGGGGGGCGCTGGAGCCGCCCTTGAGCATGCCGTCGATGTAGCGCGTGGCGGCGGGCTCGCCCTTGGCCATGATCTGCTGGGCCAGGGAGATGCCGCTGGTCAGGCCGGTCGCGTAGGAGAAGACGTAGAAGTTGTAGTTGAAGTGGGGGATGAAGGCCCACTCCACCTCGTCGTTCGGGCCCATCTCGTAGTTGGGGCCGTAGTACTTCTGGATCAGCTCCTTGTACAGGCCGTTGAGGTAGTCGGCGGTCAGCGTCTCGTCGCCCTCGGCGTACTCGTGGTAGCGCAGCTCGAACTCGGCGAAGAGGGTCTGGCGGAAGATGGTCAGGCGGATCTTCTCGAGCCGCTCGTTCAGCAGCATCAAGATGCGCTCGGGGTCCTTCTCCTGCTTCAGCATGTAGCTCAGCAGCACTTCCTCGTTGCAGGTCGAGGCGACCTCGGCCAGGAAGGTCGTGTAGTCGGAGTACACGGGTGGCTGGTACTTGCTGGAATAGTAGGAGTGCAGCGCGTGGCCGTACTCGTGGGCCGTCGTGAACACCGCGTCGAGCGTGTTGTCGAAGTTGTGCAGCACGAAGGGGTGGATGTCGCGGGCGACGATGCCGGTGCTGTAGGCGCCGGTGCGCTTGGCCTGGTTCGGGAAGATGTCGATCCAGCCGTTGGCGGGGTCGGTGCCCTTGGCCAGCAGGCCGACGTACTCCTTGCCCATGGGGGCGAGCCCCTTCAGGATCAGGTCGCGTCCCTGCTCGTAGGTGTAGCTGACCTCGACGTCCTCGAGCATGGGGTTGTAGAGGTTCGGGAAGGTGAGCGGCCCCTCGATGCCCATGACCTTGCGGCGCAGGTCCACGTACCGGTGCATGGT
>JAURXS010000181.1 GCA_030654305.1 bacterium
GCGCTGACGCCCGACGCCGAGCGCCTGCGCTGGTTCCCGCTGCCCGGCGATCCCGCGCCGGTCGACTGAAGGAGGGGCCGTGATGCCCGAGGTGCAGGGACAGCTGCTGCGGATCTACGTGGACGAGGGCGCCAAGCACGACGGCAAGCTGGTGCACGAGGCCGTCGTGCGACTCTGCCTGAAGGAGGGGCTGGCCGGCGCCACCGTCCTGCGGGGCATCGCGGGCTTCGGCGCGCGGCACCGCCTGCACAAGGCGGGCATCGAGCGCTTCAGCGCCGACCTGCCGGTGGTGGTCGAGATCGTCGACACCGTCGACAAGATCGAGTGCCTGCTGCCGCTGCTCCGGGAGATGACGGGCGACGGCCTGATCACGCTCGAACAGGTGCGCATCATCGCAGCCCCGCCCGCCGATCACCCCGCCTGAACCCCACGAGAAAGCCCCGCCCCCCGGAGCGGGGCGGGGCTCTCGCGATCATCGCGCCGCAGATCAGCGCAGGTAGACGACCTTGCCGCTGGCGGTGCGCACCCCGTCGTCCCACTTCAGCAGGTAGACGCCGTCGGCCACGTCCTGGCCGCGCCCGTCGCGCCCGTCCCAGCCGGCCGTGACGGTCCCGTCGGAGCCGGATGTGGCCTGCAGCAGCCGGACCGTGTGGCCCCGCGCGTCGAAGACCAGCAGGCGGCCGGTCGCGCCCTCGACGCCGCGCGCCTTGATGGTCGCGGTGGCGCCCCGCCGCAGCGGCGACGGGTAGATCTCCAGACGCCCGGAGCCCGTGTCCAGCTGCAGGTCGACCACGCCGGTGGTGCCGGGATGGTAGCCGTGCGGGCCGGGGCCGGCCGGCACCACGCCGTGGCAGACGGTGCAGTCGCGCAGCGTGCCCGCGTGGCCCTGCAGGTCGATGTTGTTGATGTTGTCCGCGGCCTCGCGGCTCGGGAAGATGGCGTGGGGGGAGCCGTGGCAGGCGGAGCACATCAGCCCGCCGTGCCCGGTGCTGAAGCGGTAGAGCTGGCCCACCGGCTCCCCGTACTGGGGGGTGTGGCAGGTGCGGCAGGCGGGCTCGTTCAGCCAGGGGATGCGCCCACCGTTCTCGATCGAGCCGGCGACCTGCTGCAGGTCGCCGTGGCAATCCTGGCAGACCATGCCGAAGTCCGTGGCCATGGTCCCGCGCAGGCACTGGGTCTGCGGCCCGGGGTGGCACATGTTGCAGCCCGCGGGACCGGGCATCTCCTCGTCGAGGAACTTGTGCTGGTCGTGCATGCGGAAGGACAGGAAGCCGGCCTCCGGGATGCCCGTGGTGCCGAGCGCCGGGCTGGCGTGGCAGCCCGCGCAGAGGACCGGCCGCGCGTTCGGGTCGAAGCCCGCCTCGCGCTCGTGCCCGTTGAGGATCGCCTGCTCGCTGGAGTGGCAGCCCGCGGTGACGCAGTTCATCTCGACCGAGACCGGGATCACCGGCCGGCTGCGCGCCAGTTCCACGCCCTGCAGGTCGCGCGCGATCACCAGGGCGTTCTGGTAGGGGGCTTCGACCGTCGGCGCCGCGTCGGTGTACGGCGTGACCGGGATGCCCTCGGCCTTGAAGTGGTCGCCCGCGGGATCGAAGGCGCCGGTGAGGCCCTTGCCGGTCAGCCCCACGTTCGGCGGCAGGTCGACGCCGAACAGGGCCTGGTCGTAGGTCCAGAAATCCGTCTTGCCCACGGAGTAGGTGTTCCCGGGCACCGAGTACTCGAGCGTCACGCCCGTGGTCACCAACTGCGGCAGGTGGGACGCA
>JAURXS010000182.1 GCA_030654305.1 bacterium
CCTTCGAAGCGGGTGGCGCGTCGTTCCAGGGGCTCGAGCGCCTCGGCATCCTGGCCGGGTCGCTGGTGTCGGGGGTGGCCGGTTACTTCGTGTTGCGAGCGGCGTCCCGCTCTGCCTGAATGGCGCCCCGTTTCGGGTCGGAAAGCGCAAATACAAGATAATACTTATCCTGGTTATGCTCGCCCGGTCGAGGATGCCCGCCATGTGGCTTCCGGACCGGCGCCCGACATCCCCTTGCATCGAGATGACCCCCGACCCTGAGGAGCGCCATGATCGGCAAGTCGTTGCTGCACTATGAGATCAAGAGTCTGCTCGGCAAGGGCGGCATGGGCGAGGTCTTCTGCGCCCGGGACACCAAGCTGGGCCGCGACGTGGCCATCAAGATCCTCCCGGTCGAACTGAACGGCGATCCGGAGCGCGAGGCCCGCTTCCAGCGCGAGGCGCGCGCCCTGGCCAGCCTGCAGCACCCCAACGTGGCCTCGGTCTACGGCTTCGAGGAGGCGGACGGGTTGCGCTTCCTGGTGATGGAACTGGTGTCTGGCTCCGAGCTGACCGAGCGGATGAGCGCGGGTCCCGTGCCGATCGCCGAGGTCCTGAACATCGCCCGCCAGATCGCCGCGGGCCTGGAGGCGGCCCACGAGAACGGCATCGTGCACCGCGACCTCAAGCCGGCCAACATCATGGAGACGACCGAGGGCGAGATCAAGATCCTGGACTTCGGCCTGGCCCAGGCCTGGTTCGGCGACGGCGCCCGCCAGAGCGAGTCGTCCATGACGCCCACCATCACCGCGGCCCTGAGCCAGGCCGGAGCCATCCTGGGCACGGCCGCCTACATGAGCCCCGAACAGGCCCGCGGCGGCAGCGTGGACCGGCGCGCCGACATCTGGGCGTTCGGGGTGATCCTGTTCGAGATGCTGACGGGCAAGCGGCTCTTCCTCGGCGAGACCACCAGCGACACCCTGGCCGCGGTGCTGCGCGCCGAGCCGGAGTGGGACACCCTGCCGGTCGCCGAGGCGCCGGCCCTGTGCCGGCTGATCGAGCGCTGCCTGGAGCGCAATCCCAAGCAGCGGCTGCGCGACATCGGCGAGGCCCGCATCTTCCTGCAGGACGGCGACGCCAGCGGCTCTCACTTGAGCTTCTCGCATCTGGGAATGACGACCTCGTCCGGCGAGCCCGCCCGCGCCCGGACGCCGGCGCTCTTGCTGTCGGGTCTGGTGGCCGCGGGTCTGCTCGCGGGTACGCTCGTGGGCTGGAAGGTGCTGGCCCGGCCGGCGCCGGTTCCGGTCCTGCACACGATGATCCCCCCGCCGGGGATCACCGACTACGAACTCAACTCCACGAACCCGGGCCCGGCGGCCCTGTCCCCCGACGGCACGATGCTGGCGTTCACCGCCACCGACGCCGACGGCGTGACCCGTCTGTACCTGCGGCACCTCGACCAGGGCGAGTCCGTCGCCCTGTCCGGGACCGAGAGCGCCGCGTACCCGTTCTGGTCTCCCGATGACAGGTTCATCGGCTTCTTCGACGCGGACGGCAAGAAGCTCAAGAAGATCGCCGTGGCCGGCGGGCCGCCGGTCACTCTCTGCACCGCGGACAACGTCAAGGGCGGCTCCTGGAACGATCGCGGCGACATCATCTTCGCCCGCGGCGCCGACACCGGCATCTTCAGGGTTCCGGAGATCGGCGGCGAGCCGGTCCGCATCACCGCCGTCGGCCCGGACCACAACTCCCACCGGCATCCCCGGTTCCTGCCCGGCGGCCGGGAGTTCCTCTTCGTCGGTCGCTCGACCAGCAGCGATCAGGACAACGCCGTCTTCCTGGCGAATCTGGACACGACCGTCGTCCCGCGGATCATCGCGACGTCGCAGGCCCACGCGGACTACGTCGACGGCCACCTGCTGACGGTGCGCGAGAACGTGCTGATGGCGACGCCCTTCACGCCGGACCAGAAGAGTGCGACCGCGGGCGGCGCCCCGCTGGTGGACAACATCCTGACCCTGCAGGGGGCGGTGGTCGGGCTGTTCAGCCCTTCGCCGACGGGCATGCTGGCCTTCCAGACGGGAGCTTCGGCCGAGGCCAGTCAGGTGCTGTCGTGGACGGACATCGAGGACGGCAGCTCGCAGCCCCTGGGCGACCTCGGCCAGATCTACCACCCGGCGATCGCGCCCGACGGGAAGCGCGCGGTCGTCGAGGTGCGCAACGCTTCGAACGAGGGTACCGATCTGTGGCTTGTCGACCTTGAGACTGGCCTGCGGACGCGCTTCACGTTCGCGCCCGGCGACGAGATCCGCGCCTGCTGGTCGCCCACCGGGGAGTCCGTGTTCTACGAGTCCAAGGAAGGCGGCAGCTTCCGCATCATGCAGCAGCCCGTGGAGGGGCAGGGCGGCGCCGCCGTCCTGCTGGAGGCGGAACGCGAGATCGCGGTCACCGGGGTGGCGGCGGGTGACCGCGCCGTCCTGCTGGACTTCGAGCTCGAGGACGGGAAGTTCGAATTGCGGCGGCTGTCCCTGGACGCGGGCGGCGGCGCAATGACGACCCTGGCGGCGTCGGCCGGGACCAACCTGGGCGGCGGCGTGTACTCGCCCGACAACCGCTGGATCGCCTACCACACCGAGAGCGCCGCCGGCTGGGATATCTTCGTGATCCCCGCGACCGGCGGCGCGCGCAAGTGGCAGGTCACCAGCGACGGCGCCGTCTATCCGAAGTGGAACCGCGACGGCACGGAACTGTGGGTCGTCCGGTTCAGCGGCGATCTCTACGCCTACGACGTCGACGGCGCCGGCCAGACCTTCCGCGTGGGCAAGTCCCGCCGCACGCTGAAGATCGCCTCGCCCGAGGCCAGCGGCAGCTTCTACGACCTGCACCCGGACGGGAAGCGGATCCTGCAGACGGGGGCCGATCCGTCGTTCCGCTCCGAGGTCTCGTACCTGCACCTGGTGACGGACTGGAAGCGGGGGCTGGTCCAGTAGGGAGTCTGCTGCGGTGAAGCGTCGGTGCGCTTACCGCTCGCCCAGCAGCACCCCCGACACGTTCCAGGCGCTGAAGCTGTCGCCCTCCGGTTCGCCCAACGGGATCGCGACGCGCACCGTGTGGCGGCCGGGCGTCAGCCCCGGCAGCGGCACCGGCACCGCGCTCACGGCCGCGCCCGGGCACCA
>JAURXS010000183.1 GCA_030654305.1 bacterium
GATGTGGCAGCACCTCTGGCCCGACCGGACGGTCGCCCAGGTGCCCATCACCAGCGTGACCAACGGCGTGCACCTGCCCAGCTGGACGGCGCCGGAGATCGAGACCCTGCGGCGCGAGGCGGGCGCCGGCGCGCCGGCGCCGGATCGCCTCTGGCGGGTGCACGAGCACCTGCGCACCGAACTGATCGGGGGCGTCCGTCGGCGTCTGCAGCGCCAGCTCGAGCGCAACAGAGCGCCGGCGGCGGAGATCGCCGACGTCGCCCGCGTGTTCGAACCGCACACGCTGACCATCGGCTTCGCCCGCCGCTTCGCCGAGTACAAGCGGGCCACGCTGCTGATGAGCGATCCCGACCGCTTCGTGCGACTGCTGACGAACGCCGACCGGCCCGTGCAGATGCTGATGGCCGGCAAGGCCCACCCGCGCAGCGAGCCGGGCAAGCTGCTGATCCAGCGCGTCTGGGAACTGTCGCGCATCCCGGCGCTGCGCGGCCGGCTGGTGGTGCTGGAGGGATACGACATCGCCCTGGCGCGCCGCATGGTGCAGGGCGCGGACATCTGGCTGAACACGCCGCGCCGCCCGCTGGAGGCCAGCGGCACCTCGGGCATGAAGGCGGCCGCCAACGGCGCCCTGAACCTCTCGGTGCTCGACGGCTGGTGGTGCGAGGGCTACGACGGGCGCAACGGCTGGGCCTTCGGCGACGACCACGGCGTGGACGAGGCCACGCAGGACGCCCGCGACGCCGACGAGCTGTTCGAGCTGCTCGAGAAGGTCGTGGTGCCGATGTTCTACGACCGCGGACCCGACGGCCTGCCCCGTGCCTGGATCGAGCGCATGCAGCACGCCATGAGTTCGGTGGCCCCGCGCTTCAGCACCGAGCGGATGGTCGACGAGTACGCCGGCCGCTTCTACCTGCCCTGCGCGATGGACGACTGAGCCGCGCGACCGCGATCGCGTCAAGCGTCCCCGGGCGAGAGCCCGGGGACGATCTGTTTCAGCTCGGCGACGTAGCGCGCGAACATCTCGCGCCCGGCCGGCGTCGGCCGGACCACGGTCCGCGGCTTCTTCCCCACGAACTCCTTGACGATCTCCACGGCCCCCCCCTGCTCCAGGGTGGCGAGGTGGACCGACAGCGTGCCGTCGGTCAAGCCCAGCAGGGCCCGCAGTTCAGTGAACGCGGTCGCGCCGGACCGCATCAGGTGGGACATGACGAGCAACCGCGCCCGGCCGTGGATCAACGGGGCCAGGGGCGTCGGCGGCACGGTGGGCTGGCCGTCACCGCCGGGCGGCGGGTACGGCGGGTCGCGGCGCACGCTGGGGCCTCCTTGCCTCCGTGGTCCGCCTCGTGCTCGGGGTCGCGGCGTCAGGAGGACCGCGCCGGCATCCTGCCTGCGCGGTCCCCCGAGAGGGTGCCGGTCGGGGATCCTTCCCCGCCCTGTGAACAGGGTCCGCGGCCTTCACCGGCGCTCCGTCCGGACCCGGCGGTCTCTCA
Organism: bacterium; assembly: GCA_030654305.1. Lineage (NCBI taxonomy): Bacteria > bacterium. The sequence goes on from JAURXS010000183.1 coordinate 1,491, forward strand.
CGCCATCGACCTGGCTGTCTGTGTCGGCTGAACCGACCGCGCGCGCCGGTTTCCATCCTTGGATCCCGCGGCGCATATACTTGAATAACCCAAGTACTTTGATATTTCAAGTATAAAGATCACCCAGCGCCGAAATTATCGCACCCGGGTTTGAGCGGCGTCGGGGCGCCTTGTATCTTGGGTGCGACGCGGCGCTGCCGCTGTCCATACATGGCCCGCACAGGGCGCGAACCCATCACCTGCCTGGAGGCCGCGATGAAGACCCGCAAGTACATCGAGTTGGAGGACCGGTACGGCGCCCACAACTACCATCCGCTGGATCTCGTGATCGCGCGGGCCGACGGCATCTGGGTGGAGGATGTGGAGGGGAAGCGCTACCTGGACTGCCTGGCCGCCTACAGCGCGGTGAACCAGGGCCACTGCCACCCGCGCCTGCTGAAGGTGTTCCGGCGCCAGGCCGCGCGCGTGACGCTCACCAGCCGCGCCTTCCGCAACGACCAGCTCCCCCACTTCACCCGCGAGCTGACCGAACTGACGGGCTTCACTCGCGCGCTGCCGATGAACACGGGCGCCGAGGCCGTCGAGACCGCGGTCAAGGCCGCCCGCAAGTGGGGCTACAAGGTCAAGGGCATCCCCGCCGACCAGGCCGAGATCGTCGTCTGCGCCGACAACTTCCACGGCCGCACCACGACCATCGTCGGCTTCAGCACCGAGCCGCAGTACCGCGACGGGTTCGGGCCCTTCACGCCCGGCTTCAAGGTCGTCCCCTTCGGCGACGCGGCCGCGCTGGCCGCGGCCATCACGCCCAACACCTGCGCGTTCCTGGTGGAGCCCATCCAGGGCGAGGCCGGCATCGTGATGCCGCCGCAGGGCTTCCTGAAGAAGGCCGAGGAGATCTGCCGCGCGAACAACGTGCTGCTGATCGTCGACGAGATCCAGAGCGGCCTGGGCCGCACCGGCCGGATGTTCGCCCACGAGTGGGAGGGTGTGAAGCCCGACGGGATGATCGTCGGCAAGGCGCTCAGCGGCGGCTTCTACCCCGTCAGCGCCTTCCTGGCCAACGACGAGGTCATGGGCGTCTTCCATCCCGGCGACCACGGCTCGACCTTCGGCGGCAACCCGCTGGGCTGCGCCGTCGCGCGCGAGGCGCTCAAGGTCATCGTCGAGGAGAAGCTCGTCGAGAACTCGCTCAAGCAGGGCGAGCACTTCATGGCCGAACTGAAGAAGATCGACGCCAAGAGCATCAAGACCGTGCGCGGCACGGGCCTGTGGATCGGCGTCGTGCTGGACCGGCCCGCGCGGCCCTACTGCGAGGCGCTGATGGCCGAGGGGCTGCTCTGCAAGGAGACGCACGAGAAGGTCATCCGCATCGCGCCGCCCCTGACGATCACCCGCAAGGACGTCAACTGGGCCGTCAAGCGCATCGCGAAGGTCTTCAAACAGCTGGGCTGAGCGCGGTCGCGCGCGGAACGCAGGAACCCGGGCCGGCGGCGGCCCGGGTTCCTTTTTTCGCATCGCGCCGGCGAGCCTACTGCGGCTCCGTCGTGCTGAACGTGTACGAGTGGACCCGGTTCTGCTCGTCGAAGCGCACGATCAGGTCCTTGGTCTGCGTCTCGCCGAAAACCTGGTAGTGGTAGCGGCCGTAGGTCCAGGTCGGCCGGCCGTCCTCGACGCCCGTGCGCCAGGGCTCGCCGAACAGCGCCTTCACCTCCTGCTGCGTGGTCTGGCCCATGCGGATCTGCGCGACCCCGGAAGATGGGAACTCGTGGCCGACGGTGGCGCAGCCGCCCGCGAAGGCAGCGACCGCGATGATGGCGACCGCGACGAACGCGACGGCCAAACGGAGGGAGCGGACGCGCGGCGCCTTCATTCGACGCCCTCCTTGAGCTGCTCGCGGATCTCGACCCGGGTCATGGCGTCGCCCTGGCGGACGGCGTCCACGACGTCGTGGCCGCGGACCACCGTGCCGAAGACCGTGTGGCGGCCGTCGAGGTGGGGCTGCGGGCAGTGGGTGATGAAGAACTGGCTGCCGTTGGTGTCGGGGCCGGAGTTGGCCATCGAGAGCACCTTGGCGCCGTGGCGCAGCGGGTTGCCGCGGCACTCGTCCCCGAACTTGTAGCCCGGGCCGCCGCGGCCGGTGCCGGTGGGGTCGCCGCCCTGGATCATGAAGTCGTCGATGACGCGGTGGAACACCACACCGTCGTAGAAGCCCTCGCGGGCCAGGAACACGAAGTTGTTGACCGTGCGCGGCGCGTGCTCGGCGTGCAGTTCCAGCTCGATCTCGCCGCGCTCGGTGGCGATGACGGCGTGGTAGGTCTTGTCGGTGTCGATGCGCATCTCGGGCGGCGCGGGCCACTGCTTGTCGGACATGGGACCTCCCGTGGGGAACGTCGTGGGGGCGCGGGCTCAGGCCGCGAAGCGGTGACGGAAGACGAAGAACACCGCGCCCAGGATGCAGAGCGCCGCCCACAGGTAGTCCCGGTGGAGCGGCTCCTTCATGTACAGGACCGAGAACGGCACGAAGACCGCCAGGGTGACGACCTCCTGCAGGATCTTGAGCTGCCCCAGGTTCAACTCGGCGTGACCGATGCGGTTGGCCGGCACCTGCAGCAGGTATTCGAACAGCGCGATCCCCCAGCTGACCAGCGCGGCGACGAGCCAGTGCCGGTGCGACAGGTTCTTCAGGTGCGCGTACCAGGCGAAGGTCATGAAGACGTTGCTGCAGACCAGCAGCGCCGTCGTGACGGCGATGGTGCGGGGCATGGCGCCGGGGCGTCCTTTCGGGGGGCGGGTATCCGCGCACCATAAGGGCGGGGGCGGGGGTCGTCAAGAGGACCGGGGCGTCAAGCGGGCCGGGCGTCCGACCGCCCGATCCGGCATGACCGCGCCGGTCGGTCGTGCTATGCTGCGCCCGGCTACGGTCCCAGCGCCAGTGAACGGATGATCGCCCATGTTCCGACCCGGTCGGCCACGCTCGGCGGACGCGCCCCCCCCTCGCCGGGCGGCCGCCCTGCTGTGGGCGATCGCGATCCTGGCCACCGCCGCCGGCGCCGCCGTCCTGATCGGCGGCCGCGATTCCTTCCCGATGCGCTTCGCCGACGCCGCCGCGCGCCGCCTGAACCCCCCGCCTCGCGGACACGACCTGCCGGGCCAGTGGTCCGTCATGGACGCCGACGACGACGGTTCATCCCACCCGCTGAGCCGGGTCCAGCGCGCCGCGGCCCGCAAGCTCCTGAGCCTGGGCTACGCGGCCGGCTCCCGGCCGCCGCCGGCGCGTTCCGGCACG
>JAURXS010000184.1 GCA_030654305.1 bacterium
GCGCGTGGCCCTCGCCATCGCCGTCGTCGTCCATGACGGACCACAGGCCGGGCAGGTCGTGTCCGGGGGGCGGGTATCCGCGCACGATAAGGGCGGGGGCGGGAGGCGTCAAGCGGGCCAAGCCACCGGGAACCCGATCCGTCCCGCGACCGCGCCCGGCGGCTGTGCTATGATGCCGTCGTCCCGGATCCATCGTCAGTGATCGGATGATCGCCCATGTTCCGACGCGGTCGGCTTCGCACGGCGGACAGGCGCCCCGCACGCCGGGCGGCCGCCCTGCTGTGGGTGATCGCGATCCTGGCCGTCGCGGCCGGCGCCGCCGTCCTGATCGGCGGCCGCGATTCCTTCCCGATGCGCATCGCCGACGCCGCCGCGCGCCGCCTGCACCCCCCGCCCCCCGGACACGACCTACCCGGCCAGTGGTCCGTCATGGACGACGACGGCGATGGCGAGGGCCACGCGCTGAGCCGGGTCCAACGCGCCGCGGCCCGCAAGCTCCTGAGCCTCGGCTACGCGGCCGGCACCCGCCCGCCGCCGGCGCGATCCGGCACGACGCGGCACGACCCCGCCCGCAGCGGGCGCGAACTCATGTTCTTCGTGTCCGGCCACGCGCCCGAGGCGTTGCTGATCACGCGCGCGGGCGAGGTGCGGCACCGCTGGCACTGCGACTACCGCGACGTGGCGGCCACCGGCCCGGACGCCTTCCTGCCCCCGGGCCGCAACAACGCCACCGGCTGCTGGCGGCGGGCCCACCTCTTTCCCGACGGCGGCATCCTCGCGATCTACGAGGGGCACGGCCTGGTCCGGCTGGACCGGGATTCGCGCCTGCTCTGGGCCTACCCCGGCCACTGCCACCACGACCTGCACGTGGACGACGACGGCCGCATCTGGGTGCTGACGCGCGAGGCGGAACTCGCGCCGCGCTTCGGCGGCGACGTGCCCGCGCTGCTGGACTACTTCACGGTGCTGAGTCCCGAGGGGAAGTTCGAGCGGCGGATCCCGCTGCTCGCCGCCCTGGAGTCGTCGCCGTTCGCTTCGCTGCTGGACGCGGCGCCGGCCGGCGGCGACGTCTTCCACACCAACACCCTGGAGCGTCTGGACGGCTCCCTCGCCCACCTGTCGCCGCTCTTCGCCCGGGGGAACATCCTGACCTCGATCCGCGAACTGAACGCCCTGGCCATCCTCGACCCCCGGCGCGGGACGGTCGTCTGGGCCCTGACCGGCCCCTGGGTCAAGCAGCACCAGCCGACCCTGCTGCCGACGGGGCGCCTCCTGCTGTTCGACAACCTGGGGCGCGGCGGCCGTTCGCAGGTCCTGGAGGTGGACCCGCTCACGCGGGAGATCGTCTGGCGGTACGCCGACGGACCCGACCACCGCCTGTTTTCCGCGACCTGCGGCTCCGCTCAGCGCCTGCCCGGCGGCAACACCCTGATCGTCGAGTCCGACAACGGGCGCGCGCTGGAGGTGACGCCGGACGGCGTCATCGTCTGGGAATACCGCAACGAGCAGCGCGCGGGCGAACACGGGGAACTGATCGCCGCGATCCTGGACATGGTGGCGTTGCCGGAGGGGTTCCCGGTCGGGTGGCTGGATGAGGGGGGCGTCCGGGCAGCCGGCGCGCGTTCACGATGAAGTGGAAACGGATGCCTCAACCCTTCAACCACGCGAGCGCCGCCTCGGGGTCGGTGAACAGCTTGACCTGGTTGCCGACATTGACCGAAGTCGTCTCCAGGAAGTCGAAATCCGGCGTGATCTCGGTGACGACCAGGGCGCGCTTGATGCCGCCGGACACCCCGGCCTCCTTCACGACCCTGGGGATCGAGTAGAGATCGAGCGTCGAGGAGGTGACCTGCGCCTCGCGCAGGTCGTTCAGGAAGCGGTGGCAGCCGTGCTTCCGGACGAGTGGCGCCAGTTCGCCGGCCACCCCCTTCGCGACGGCGGCGTCCAGCTTCCCGTGCACCCGGCCCCTGATGATGTCCTGATCCTCGTCATACCACAGTTCGAAGTTCATGGCCGCCTTCCCTGGTAGCATCCCCCCGTGGGCAGGACCGTCATGATGCGACGACGACGAGCAGCCCTGCGACGGCGCCCGGAACAATGACTTGGCGAATTGCAGCGGGCGAGTCGAAAACCGTAGCCGTGCGCCGGCGGAGCGGGTCCGGCCCGGGCACCCCATCGAGGGCGATACGGGGGGATGATCCCACAACGTCAGGACCACGACCAGAGCTATATCGGCCCGTCGGTCGCGGCGTCCGCCACGATCCTGCCGCCGCGCACCGTCGCACCCAGGACGATGCCCGCGCTGATGAGCACCAGGTTCTTGATGATGTACTGGCCCTCGAGCGTGGGGGCGTAGGGGAAGCGCGTGAACGTCTCGCCCGGGAAGAAGAACAGCGGGGTCATCGCGCCGAGCATCTGCAGGAACAGCAGCAGCAGCGTCGCGCGCAGGTAGGCGCCGGACAGCAGGCCCGCGCCGATGAGGGCCTCCCAGGCGGCGAGCAGCACGATGGCGGTCCCGTGCGGCAGCAGGCCGAAGGTCAGGACGTCGATGGTCCGCACCGCGAGGTCCTGGGCGGGGCTGAGGCCAGGAAAGAACTTGAGTCCGCCGAACCACAGGAACACGATCCCGACGCTCATCCGCAGCAGGAGGAGGCCGTGCTTGGCCATCAGGGCCGTGATGCGGATGTCCGCCCGGTC
>JAURXS010000185.1 GCA_030654305.1 bacterium
GGGACACCACCGGCGGCGTCTCGGCGGTCGACGGCTACGGCTGCGTCGGCTGGAACGAAAGCGGCCCCGAAGCGGTGCTGCTGCTGGACGTGCCCGCCCCGACGACCCTGCACCTGATCCTGGAATCGGACGCCGACCTGGACCTGTTCCTGCTTTCCGGCTGCGACAGCGACCTGTGCGTGGCCCACCACACCCGCGAATTCCTGGTCGAGGTCGCGGGCGGGCCGGATCCCTGGGTCCTGGTGATCGACGGCTACTCCGGCGCCGCCGGCCCCTGGAGCCTGACCGTGCGGGCCTTCGCCGCCGGGGTGCCGCCGGAGGTCTGCGCGACCGCCACGCCCCTGCTCTGCCGGACGGCGCCCACCGACGCCGAAGGCAGCCTCTACGGCCTGCCCAACCTGCTCTTCGCGGACGACTGCGCGGAATACCTCGAGGCCGGCGGCGAGCGGTGGTACGCGGTGAGCCTGGCCGACAGCGCCCTGGCCACGCTCACCCTGAGCGACCAGATCTTCGACGCCGCGCTCTGGCTCTTCGACGGCTGCGAGCCGACGGCCGCCTGCGTCGCCTTCTCCGACGACGGCATCTCCGGGGCGCAGGAGATCCTGACCTACCGCAACCTGACCGACGCGCGGCGCACCTACTACCTCGCCGTGGACGCCGCCCAACCCCCGCCGGGCGAGTTCGATGGGGACTATTTCCTGCAGTCGGTGTGCACGGGCGGGATCGTCCCCAACGAGACGACGACCTGGGGCGCCATCAAGTCCTTCTACCGCTAGGGATTGCGCGCCGCGTCCGCCCGCCGCCCGTTTGCATTCTTGATCTCCCGGACGGCTGCCGCTAGTCTTGCGGGATTCGATGGACCGCCCCTCCGGGAGACCAGGAAGGACCCCCATGCCCGCTGCCGCGAAACCCTCCCGGCGCCCGCCCCGCGTCGTCGCCACCGCCCAGAGCATGGCCGACAAGCAGCGCGAGATCTCCATCAGCGAGTTCTTCACCAAGAACCGCCACCTGCTGGGCTTCGATTCGCCGGCCAAGGCGCTGATGACGACCATTAAGGAGGCCGTCGACAACTCCCTGGACGCCTGCGAGGAGGCCGGCATCCTGCCCGAGGTGCTGGTCGAGATCCAGCCGGTGGGCAACGGGAAGCGCAACGGCGCCGAGGCCGAGACGGTCCTGGAACTCGAGGCCGAGCCGGAGAAGCCGTCGCGCCGCAAGGGCGCCGTGGCCCCGGTCAAGGAGGAGCGCTACCGGGTCATCGTGGAGGACAACGGGCCGGGCATCGTGCGCCAGCAGGTGCCGCGCATCTTCGGCAAGCTGCTGTACGGCTCCAAGTTCCACAGCCTGCGCCAGAGCCGGGGCCAGCAGGGCATCGGCATCTCGGCCGCCGGCATGTACGGGCAGCTCACCACCGGCAAGCCGGTGGTCATCGTCAGCCGCACCGCCCAGCAGGACCGCGGCCACCGCTTCGAGCTGATGCTGGACATGAAGAAGAACGAGCCGGTCGTCCAGAAGGACGAGGAGTGCGACTGGGAGCGCCCCCACGGCACCCGCGTCGAGATCGAGCTGACGGGCTCCTACAAGCGCGGCCAGCACTCCGTCGACGTCTACCTCCAGCAGACCGCCGTCGCGAACCCGCACGTGCGGCTGATCTACCGCTCGCCGCGCGGCGACGAGATGATCTACCCGCGGGCCGCCGCCGAGCTGCCCGTCGCGGCCCACGAGATCCAGCCCCACCCCTACGGCGTGGAGCTGGGCATGCTGCTGCGGATGCTCAAGGAGACCAAGCAGCGCAACCTGTCGGGTTTCCTGCGCCACGAGTTCTGCCGGGTCGGCCCCAAGACCGCCGACCAGATCCTCGAGACCGCCGGCCTGGCGCCGACCAAGTCGCCGCGCCACACCGACCAGGACGAGGTCCAGCGGCTGATGGACGCCATCGCCGCCACGAAGATCCCCAGCCCGCCGACCGACTGCCTCTCGCCCATCGGCGAGACGCTGGTGCTGGCCGGGCTGAAGCAGCGGCTCGAGGCCGAGTTCACCACGGCCGTCACGCGCCCGCCGTCGGTCTACCGCGGCAACCCCTTCCAGGTGGAGGTCGGCCTGGCCTACGGCGGCGGCTTGCCCGCCGACGACCTGGCCCAGGTGCTGCGCTTCGCCAACCGCGTGCCGCTGCTCTACCAGGCCTCGGCCTGCGCCATCCACAAGGCCGTGCTGACCAACAACTGGCGCAGCTACGGCCTGCAGCAGTCCCGCGGCGCCCTGCCGTCGGGGCCGCTGGTGATCTTCGTGCACATGGCGTCGGTCTGGGTGCCGTTCACCTCGGAGAGCAAGGAGGCGGTGGCCCACTACCCGGAGATCGTCAAGGAGATCAGGCTGGCCCTGCAGGAGGCGGGCCGCCAGCTGCAGATCCACATCCGCCGCCGCGTGCGCGAGCGCGAGGCGCTGAAGAAGCAGGGCTATATCCAGAAGTACATCCCCCACATCGGCGACGCGCTGCGCGACATGCTGCACCTGGACGAGGCCGAGCGGACGGAGATCATCACCACGCTCACCGACACCCTGGAACGCAGCCGCAAGATCTGACGGCGTCCGTCGCCACGACCACGGGAGCGACCATGTCCGAAGCCTATGCCCGGTACCGCGAACGGATGTCTGAGATCCAGGCCCTGAACTCCGCCCTGTCCCTGCTGTCCTGGGACCAGGAGACGCTCATGCCGCCGCGCGGCCTCGCCTCGCGCTCCACCACGCGCGCGGCGCTGGCCGGTCTGGTGCACGACCGCGCCACCGACCCCGCCCTGGGCGCGCTGCTGGAGGGCCTCGCAGGCGCCGGCCCGGACGCCGCCGCCGCGGCCAACGTGCGCGAATCCCTGCGGGACTACCGGCGCGCGGTGCGCGTGCCGCGCGACCTGGTCACCGAGCTGGCCGAGACCACCACGCTGGCGCAGCAGGCCTGGGCCGAAGCGCGCGCCCGCAACGCATGGCCCCTGTTCGCGCCGCTTCTGGGCCGCATCGTGGACCTCAAGCGCCGCGAGGCCGAGGCCCTGGGCTACCAGGACGAACCCTACGACGCGCTGCTGGACGAGTACGAACCCGGCGCCCGCGCCGCCGACCTGGCGCGGATCTTCGCCGAGGTGCGCACCGCGCTGGTGCCGCTGGTCGAGGCCGCGCGCCGCGACCCCGCCGACCGCGGCGAGGACCTGCTGCGCGGCGGCCTGCCGGTCGCGGGCCAGGACGCGCTGGGCCGCCACGTCCTGAAGGACCTGGGGTTCGACCTCGAGGGGGGGCGGCTCGACCTCTCGGCCCACCCCTTCTCCACGCAGATCGCGCCGGGCGACGTGCGCCTGACGACCCACTACGACGCCGACGACCTGCAGAAATCCCTCTACTCCACGATCCACGAGGCCGGCCACGGCATGTACGAGCAGGGGCTGCCCGCCGACCAGGTCGGCCTGCCCCTGGGCGAGGCCGTGAGCCTGGGCGTCCACGAGTCGCAGTCGCGGCTGTGGGAGAACCAGATCGGGCGCTCGCGCGCGTTCATGAGCTACCTGCTGCCGCTGCTGCGCCGGCACTTCCCGGGGCGCTTCGACGGCGTCGCGCCCGAGCAGCTCGACCGCGCCGTGAACGTGGTGCGCCCCTCGGCGATCCGCATCGAGGCCGACGAGGTGACCTACACCCTGCACATCGTGCTGCGCATGGAGCTGGAACGGGCCCTGCTGCGCGGAGAAATCGCCGTCGCGGACCTGCCCTCGCTGTGGAACGAGCGGATGCGCGCCGACCTGGGCGTGGTCCCGGCCGACGACGCCGAGGGCGTCCTGCAGGACATCCACTGGTCGTTCGGGCTGTTCGGGTACTTCCCGACCTACGCCTTGGGCAACCTCTACTCGGCTGAGCTGCACCTCGCCGCGAAGCGGGACCTGCCGGGCCTGGACGACGACATCGCGCGCGGCGATTTCCTGCCGCTGCTGACCTGGCTGCGCGAGCGCATCCACCGGCGCGGGCGCGAGCTGGCGCCGCGGGAGCTGGTGCGCGCGGCGACGGGGCGCGAGCCCGGCGCCGGCCCCTACCTCGACTACCTGCGCGCCAAGTTCGGCGCGCTGTACGCCGTCTGACCCGCCCGGCGGGAGACTGGGAGAACGACGTGTCCGAGAAGAAGCCCGACCGCGAACAGCCCGAGCTGGCCTTCGGCTCCGCCCGGCCGCCGCTGCCGCCGCCGGCCGCCCAGAAGGCCGCTGCGAAGAAGCCGGCGGCCGCGGCCCCGCGCCGCGCCGCGCGCCAGGCCGCCCGACCGGTCGGCGGCGAGCCCCTGCTGAAGCGCATCGCCAAGGAGGCGGGCGACGTCCGCACCAGCATCCTGAAGGGCGTCAAACCGACGCTGCGCTTCCCGGTGCGCTCGCTGCAGAACGTGACCTACCGGCCCGGCGTGGGCTACTTCGAGCTGAAGGGCCGCGAGAAGGAGCGCACCCTGACCGTCAGCACGGTCAAGACCTTCGCCCAGACGCTCAAGATGATGTCCCTGTCGCAGGAACTGGTCCGCACCGACGACATCGCCACCAAGCGAGAAGCCTACTACGTCAGCAAGAACTGGGCGGAGGCGCGCTTCAAGGAGCAGCCCGAGTCGGACGCGGTCATGGAGGACGTCGAGGCGTTCTTCGGGGTCAACCGCGAGCAGCTCGGCTTCGTGCCCGAGGAGAAGGGCGGCGACGTGGCGGGCCGGCTGGTGGTCATCGACCAGGACCGCGACACCGGCGAGACGCTGCGCATCGACTGCACCCGCTTCGGCAGCGGGGCCTACTCGATCCCCATCTCGGTCGAGACGCTCGGCTTCGAGACCGACGCCGACTTCATCCTCTGCATCGAGACCGCGGGCATGTTCCAGCGCCTGGTGAAACACAACTACTGGAAGCAGGCCAACTGCGTCCTGGTCTCGCTGGGGGGCGTGCCCACGCGCGCCTGCCGCCGCTTCGTGCGCCGGCTCGCCGACGAGAAGGACATCCCGGTCTACGTCTTCGTCGACGGGGACCCCTACGGCTTCTCCAACATCTACCGCACGCTCAAGGTCGGCAGCGGCAACGCCGCCCACCTCAACGAGTTCTTCTGCGTGCCGCAGGCCCGCTTCCTGGGCATCACCCCCCAGGACATCATCGACTACGAGCTGCCCACCCACCCCCTGAAGGACGTGGACATCAAACGGGCCAAGGACGCCCTGAAGAACGACCCCTTCATCCTGCACCACAAGCCGTGGCAGCTAGCCATGCATCAAATGATTAAGATGGGGGTACGCGCGGAGCAGCAGGCGCTGGCCAAGCACGGCCTCAACTACGTCATCGACGAGTACCTGCCCCGCAAGCTGGGCGACGTGAGGGCTTTCCTACCTTGAGGAGACCGACCATGAGACACCCAACCATGAGACACCCCCATCGCAACACGGCGCCCATGCTGGCGCTGACCCTGGCCCTGCTGGCGGGCTGCGCCACCACCGGCCCGCACGGCGAGCAGAGCCTGATCCTGATCGACACCCCCACCGAGATCCAGATGGGCGTGGAGACCGACGTCGGCATCCGCCAGGAGTACCCGGTCCACACCGGCGCCGCCCTGAACGCCTACGTCGCCGAGGTGGGCGCGCGCGTGGCTGCGCACAGCGAGCGCAAGGACGTCCAGTACACCTTCACGCTGCTCGAGAGCGACATCGTCAACGCCTTCGCCGCCCCCGGGGGGTACATCTACGTGACCACCGGCCTGCTGAAGGCCGCCCACGACGAGTCCGAGCTGGCCGGCGTCATGGCCCACGAGCTGGGCCACGTCATCGGCCGCCACTCCGTGCGCCAGATCCAGCAGGCGATGGGCATGCAGATGGCCGCCGAGCTGCTGCTCGGCGACACCCAGGGCGCCGCCTGGCAGCAGGTGGCCGGCCTGGGCGCCGGGCTGTTCACGATGAAGAACAGCCGCGACCACGAGTTCCAGGCCGACCAGTTCGGCGTCAAGTACCTCGTCGCCGCGGGCTACGATCCCGAGGGCATCGTGCGGTTCTTCCAGACCCTGGTCGAGATGAACGGCGAAGGCGCGGGCGGCGCCGCCGGCTGGTTCAGCACCCACCCGGCGACGGGAGAGCGGATCACGCGCGCCCGCGAGGAGATCGCGCTCTACGATCTCGGCAACTCGCCGCGCAACCGCTACCAGGACCGCTTCCAGCAGGCGACCGCGCGGCTGCGCGGCTGACCGGCCCGACCGAACCGAACCACCCCGGCGAAAGGCCGTCGCGTGCGCAGCATCCTGGTCGTCGAACGCAAGCACCTGTTCCCGGGCCTGAGCCCGCAGGGGTTCCTGCCGCCGGGCAGCGTCGACCTCGACGCCCTGCAGCCGCACCTGTTCTTCGCCGAGCGCGACTACATGGAGCGCAACTCCCACTACAAGCAGATCATCCCCTACCTGGTGCTGCACCGCGGGTCGGGCGCCGACGCCAGGGTCCTCTGCTACCAGCGCCGCAGCAAGCACACCGAGCGCCGCTTGGGCGGCCTGTGGTCGCTGGGCTTCGGCGGGCACGTCGAGCCCCTGGACCGCGACGCCCCCGCCGTCGCCGAGCACGGCCTGCTGGCCGTCAGCGCGCTGCGCGAGCTGGTCGAGGAGACCGGGCTGCGCGTGCCGGCGGCCGCGCTGGCGCCCGTCGGCTTTATCAACGCCGACGCGCAGGACGTCTCGAGCGTTCACTTCGGGGTCGTGTTCCGCATCGATCTCGACGGGGTCGCGGGCGCCGACGAGGAGCTGCTGGCGACCGTCAGCGCCCAGGCCGAGCCCGAGCGCGCCCTCTGGCTGGCCGAGGCCGCCCTGCGCGGCATGACGGCGCCGGGCGCGGCGCCCGACGGCGGCGAGTTCGAGGACTGGTCGCGGATCGTCGCGGCGGCGCTGCCCTGAGCGCCGGCGCGGGAACGCGGTTGCGGCGCGGCTGGAACCGCCTGCACAGCCGGTACTGGTTCGTCTCCTTCCCCAAGAGCGGGCGGACCTGGACGTGGCGCGTGGTCGCCGCCTACCTGTCGCGGCTGCACGGCCTGCCCGCCTTCGCGTACCCGGAGTTCATGCCGCCGCTGCGGCGCGGCGCCTGGCGGCAGGTCCCGCGGGTCCACTTCGCCCACCCCCACTGCCGCGACGCCGACCCCGCGGTCACCGCCCGCTTCATGGCGGGGCTGAAGCGCAAGCGGGTGATCGTCGTGGTCCGCGACCCCCGCGACGTCGTGGTCACCTACCGCGCCCGGCTGTGCGTGCGGCAGCGCGACCCCGAGGCGCTCGGCCTCGACCTGCCCGCGTTCGTCCGTCACGGGACGCTCGGCATCGGACGCATCGTCGACTTCACGAACCAGTGGCACGGCGCCGGCGGCGCGGTGGGGTCGCTGCTGTGCCTGCGCTTCGAGGACCTGCGCGACGAGCCCCTGGTCCACTTCCCGCGGCTGCTCGGGTACCTGGGCATCCCCGTGGACGAGGCGTTGCTGGCGGAGGTCGTAGCCCGGACCCCCGACACGACCACGACAGCCGTCGAAGACGGCGGCGAGCGTCCGGGAGCCGCCGAACTGGCCTACATGGAGCGGGAGATGTCGCGGCTGGACCCGGCCCTGGGCTACGCTCCCCGGACGGAGGATGACCGATGATCAAGTTCGCCCTGCTGGCCGACCGGCGCTCCGGCACCACGCTGATGATCGACTGCCTGAACAACCTGCCGCGCGTGCACTGCGAGAAGCGCGTGTTCGGCATCGACAAGCGGATCGCCAACCCGACGAAGGACCACGAGAGCGGCCTGTTCTTCCTGTACCGCACCGAAACCTGGCAACGGCGCCTGCGCTACCTCACCGGGCGGCGCGCCATGATCCGCGACTACCTCGACGAGCGCATCTTCGTCCAGGAGGGCGACCGGGACGTCCGCGGGTTCCGGCTGATCTACGACAAGGCCGACCAGCACCCCGAGATCCTCGACGGCCTGCGCGGCCGCGACGTCCGGGTGATCCACCTCGTGCGCGAGAACGTCCTGAAGACGTTCATCTCGTTCAAGACGGCGCCGCTGCACAAGATGCACCACCCGCGCGAGGGGGACGCGATCCGGACCGTGAAGCTGAGGCTCGATCCCGCGACCCTGGTCGCGGAGCTGCGCCAGCGCGCGCGGCGGATCGAGCGCATGCGCGGCGCGGCGGCCGGCTTCGCGACGCTCGAGGTGGTCTACGAGAGCTTCGTCCGGGACCGCCAGGCGGAGGCCGCCCGCATCCAGCCCTTCCTGGGGTTGGACGAGGTCCTCCCCTTCCGGTCCGACCTCGTGAAGATCAATCCCGACCGCTTCGACGACCTGGTCGAGAACCACCAGGAGATCCGCCGCGTCCTCGCCGGCACGGAGTTCGAGCGGTTCATCGACGGCTGACGAGCACGGTTGAATGATCCGGAGGCCAGACGTGGGTTGGTGGCAGGAACTCCGGCGCCGCGGCGCCGTCGATCCGGGGAAGCTGATCCACGGGGCCGGGGACTGGCTCCCGGAGGCCGAGACGCCGCCGGAGCTGCGGATCGCGCCGCTGGTCCACCCCCTGCGCTACGACATCGTGGTGCGCATGCGGCTGTTCGAGGCGTACGCCGCCGACCGCGACCGCTTCCGGCGCGACCCGGCGGCCTTCGTCGAGCGGGCGCGCGGGCACGACTACCGCGTCTGGTTCGAGCGCGTGATGCTGGTGCGCCGGGCGGAGTTCGTCGCGCGCCACGCCGGGACGACCGAGTCGATCTTCGCCGAAACCGTCCGCGGGGCCGCCGCGCTGTACGAGTCCATCGCCGAGACGGGTTTCGACCCGAAGCAGCCGGTCGTCCTCTTCACGGGCCGGCGGATCCTGCCCGCGGACAGCGGCGCGGTCTCGGCGGAGCGCTACTTCCCGGGGGACGGCTGCCACCGCCTGGCCTGCCTGATGGCCCTGGGCTGCACGACGCTCCCGCGCGACCGCTACCGCCTCAAGCGGTTCGACCGGCTGCAGCCCCTGGACAACACGCGGCTGCTGCGGGACCACCTCGACCTCGACTGGCCGGCGTCCGTCATGCCGGGAGCGTGACGGCGACGCCCGTGCCGTTGACGCGGGCGGGGGCCTGCCCGATAATCGGGTCCCCGTGCCGCGCACCGCCGCGTCGGCCGACCGGAAGGGACCCCTGATGCGGCTGCGGATCGCGGAGACCCGATGAACCTGCTGTCGTTCGGATTCGTCCCGTTCATGGCGGTCGCGTGCGCGGCGTACTGGGCGTCGCCGGCCAGGTTCCGCGCCCACGTCCTGCTGATCGCCAGCCTCGCGTTCTACGCGTTCTGGGACGCGCGGCTGCTCGCGCTGCTGGTCGCATCCGCGCTGGCCAACCACGCCGTCGTGCGCGAACTCGCCCGCCCCGCCGGCGTGCTGACGGCGTCCCGGCGGCGCGCGATCCTGCGCCTCGGCATCGGCCTGCAATGCGCGCTGCTCTTCGCGTTCAAGTATTTCGCCTTCTTCGCCGGGAGCGCCCGTTCGCTCCTGGAGGCGGCCGGGCTGCCCGCGACGCCGCTCGCGCTGGACATCGCGGTCCCGTTGGGCCTGTCCTATTTCTGCCTGAAGGCCATCGCCATCCAGGCCGAGACGTACCTGGGGCGCCTGCCGGCCGCGCCGACGGCGATCCACCACGTCGTCTACCTGCTGTTCTTCCCGTCGCTCACCGCCGGACCCATCGACCGGCCGCAGCCCTTCCTCGCGCAGCTCGATCCCGCCGTCCGCCCGTCGCTGCGGGCCTCCCTGCGGCGGGGCGGCGACCTGCTGTTCGTCGGCGCCGTGAAGAAGCTCGTCATCGCCAACCACCTGGCGCCCGCGGTCGACCGCGCGTTCGCCGGCGATTTCGCCGGCGCGGGGTCCGCCGCCCTGGCCGCCGCGACCTACGCCTTCTACATCTACGCCGACTTCTCGGGCTACACCGATCTCGCGCGCGGCTGCGCCGCCTGCCTCGGCTTCGATCTCGCCGTCAACTTCCGCACACCGTACGGGGCGCACAGCCCCAGCGAGTTCTGGCAGCGCTGGCACATGTCCCTGTCGAGCTGGCTGCGCGACTACGTGTTCCTGCCGCTGGGCGGCGCGTTCCGCTCGCGCGGGCGGGCGTACCTGAACCTGGTGCTCACGATGCTCGTGGCCGGCCTCTGGCACGGCGCCTCGTGGATGTACGTCCTGTGGGGCCTGTACTTCGGCCTGCTGATGGTGGGCCACCGCGCCCTGCAGCCCTCGCTGAAGCGGCTGCGCCGCCGGTTGCGCCTGCGCGGCCGCGTCCGGCAGGCCGTCGAAGTCGCCCTCTCGTTCTCGCTCGTGGGTTTCGGGTGGCTGATCTTCCGCGGCGACGGCCCGCGCCAGCTGGTTTCGGCCTTCGCGAACGGCCCGTCCGTGGGCGCAGGGGACTGGCGGCCCTTCCTGACGACGGTCGTCCCTTTGGCCCTGCTCATGGTGCTGACCGACGCCCTCGGCGGCAGGGACGCCGAACCGGCCCTGCTGCGCAGCCGCCGGATCCCGTGGTGGGGCAAGCCCGTGCTCGTCGCCCTGGCGGCCTACGCCGTCTTCATCCTCGGCGTGCAGACGCAGTCGTTCGTCTACGCCCAGTTCTGAGCCGGGAGGCCGCATGAAGCGCATCCGCGGACTCGCCCGGCTGCTGATCGCGTGCTGCCTCGCGGGCGCCACCCTGGAGATCGCCGCCCGTGCCGACGACTGGCTGCGGTACCGGGCGGACCCGCTGGCCTACTACGGTCCCCTGAACCTGCGCTGGGTCGACGACCAGGGGCTCAGCTTCAACCGGCCCGGCATCCGGTACGAGATCCGCGAACACGACGAACACGGCTTCCGCAAGCACCCTTACGCCGCCACCGCCGGCAACGACGCCGCTTTGGACGTCGTCTGCCTGGGCACGTCGGAATCCTACGGGCTCTACGAGCGGGCCGGCCGGGAATGGCCGGCGGCGCTGGGCGCGCTGACCGCGCCCGACGGGTTCCGCTCCCTCAACGCCTCGGTCGTCGGCATGTCGCCCTTCCAGTACGCGGCCTACCTCGACCGCTACGTCCTGCCCTTGCGCCCCGAGTTCGTGATCCTGCTGCTGAGCCCCTTCAGCGTCGTGCAGGGCATGCGGGGCGACGAGCCGCTCGGCGCGGCCGACTTCGCCGACCCCGTGCGCATCGACCGCATGCGCGCCTCCTGCCGGCCGACCTGGAAGGACGGGTCGCGTTTCCTGGCCAAGGCCCGCGCCAGCGCCCGCAGCCGGCTGCCCGCGGCGTGGACCGACGCGATCGCCGCCGGCCTGCACCGGCTCTCGACCCTGCGGCGCGGGGCGCCGTCGGGCCGGGCCGCCGCGCACCTCGACGCGCCGCCGCCCCGCGTCCTGGAGGTCTACACGCGGCTGATGGACGATCTGTCGCAGCGGCTCGCCGCAAGCGGAGCGGTGGCGATCTTCGCCACCTACCCCGACGGCCTGCGCCTGGACGGGTCGCTGGCGGCCGCCCAGGGCATGCTCGACCGGCAGCTGTGGCTGCCGGACTACACGCCGGCCGGCCTGCTGGCGATTTCGCGCGAGTTCGCCGCGGCCACCCGCGCCCACTGCGACAGCCTGGGCTACCCGCTGATCGACCTCGAAGCCGCGCTCCCCAAGGACGCCGACACCTTCGCCGACAGCGTGCACCTCACGGAAGCCGGAGCGGCGCTGGCAGCGGCGGCGGCCCGCGAGACCCTGCTGCAGACGGCTGGTTCCCGGACGCGGCGAGGGAAGGCGCCGTGAGCCCCGTGTTATTGATGGGATGGATCCAGCTCCGGCGACTTCATCTACTCGCAGTTCTGAACGACCCGCCCGACGGCGACGGACGGCCGCGAGGGCATTTCGACTTGACCACCGGCGTCCCGCGATGGGACCCTCCGCGTCGTTCGGCGACCGGACCGCACATCCAGATGGAGTGGGAACCATGCCAGGAAT
>JAURXS010000186.1 GCA_030654305.1 bacterium
ACTCCGGCACCAACAGCTTCGCGCTGGCGCCGGGGCGCGTGATCGTCTACGCGCGCAACGTCCACACGGTCGAGGAGCTGGACCGCCACGGCTTCGCGGTCGTCGAGGCCCGCGACGTGGCCGAGGGGCGCGTCGATCCCGCGAGCTACCGCCGCTGCGCGATCGTCCTGCCCGGCTCCGAGCTGCCCCGCGGCGGGGGCGGGCCGCGCTGCATGACGATGCCGCTGCGGCGCGCGCCGCTCAGAGCCGGCCCGGGACGCGCCGGCGTCCGTCGCCGTGCCCTTCAGCGGTTGCGCAGGTCGACGACCGTCATTAGTATCGGCGCCGGAAACGGTGAGGCCATGGATCGCACCCTGGAGGTTGGTCGTGAAGTCGAAGCTCGTTCTGATCGCGGCGTTGTCGCTGTGCGTGGTGTCGGTGGCGGCGGCCGGTGAGTGGCAGAAGTCGGCGGACCTGGGGCTGATGTTCAGCCAGAGCGGGTACAGCGGATCCTGGGCCGGCAGCGAGCTGGGCTCGGTGGTCTGGACCTTCAGCGGCGACGTCGCGGCGCAGAAGGACCTCAACGCGTCGACGAGCTGGAAGAACACGCTGAAGCTCACCTACGGCCAGACCCACCAGGAGAAGGAGACCGCCGCCGGCAAGGTGTGGTCCTCGCCGCTGAAGTCGACCGACCGCATCTTCCTGGAGTCGCTGCTGCGCTTCGGCATCGAGCACCCGATCACGCCGTACGTGGCCTTCGCGGCCGAGACCCAGTTCCACGACGGCAATGACCATCCGCTGACGCCGGCCCTGCTGACCGAGTCCGCGGGCCTCGGCCGGCAACTGGTCAAGAACGAGACGACCGACCTGTCGACCCGCGTCGGCCTCGGCGTGCGCCAGCGCACGGCCTACCGGGTCGCGACCGTCCAGGACGCCGGCCTGGAGTGGGTCTCGGACCTGACGCACACCTTCAACCCCCAGCTGAACGTCGTCTCGAAGCTGCGGGTCTTCCAGGCCGTCACCAGCAACCTCGACGAGACGTACGGCGACGACTGGCAGGGCACCGACGCCGCCCTGGAAACGAAGTTCTCGGCGCAGGTCTCCAAGTACATCCAGACCACGCTGTTCCTGGAGTGGCTCTACGACCGGGAGATCTCCGACAGCGGACGGTGGCGCGAGATCTTCGGGTTCGGGGTGACGTACAAGCTGTTCTAGTCGCGCAAGCTGTTCTAGTCGCGCCGCAGGCCCGGCAGCAGCACCCCCGCCGACACCAGCAGCCCCGGGAAGATGGGCTCGACCCCGAGCCACGGCCCGCCGCGTCCCAGCGCCAGCCAGCCCAGCGAGACGGCGCCGGCGGCGAGCATCGCGGCGGTGGCGCGACCGGGCCGCGGGCGCCAGCGCGTGTAGCCGAGGGTGATCGGCAGCAGCAGGATGGGCGTGCCCACGCTGCCCAGGTGGTGCCACAGGCCGATCACCGAGCCCGACCACAGGGCCAGGGCGACGGCCAGGACGGACGTCGCCAGCAGGCCGACGCGCACCGCGGCGGTGGTGCGCGGATCGTCGCCGGGCGGCCCGCCGCGGCGCAGGCGCAGCCAGAAGTCGCGGCCGCCGGTGATGGCGGCGATGAAGGCGTAGGAATCCACCGTGGACATGATCGTCGCCAGCAGGCTGGTCAGGAACAGCCCCTGCAGCAGCGGCGGCAGGGCCACCGCCGCCAGGCGCGGGAAGGCGGCCACGGGGTCCTCGAGGCCCGGCAGCACGGCGCGCGCGTAGAGGCCGGAGGTGGTGGTCAGGAAGTCGAAGAAGACCCAGAACAGGATCGAGACGAGCAGGCCGCGCCGGGCCGTGCGCTCGTCGCGCGCGGCGCAGCAGCGCTGGTAGAAGGCGGGCTCGACCAGGGTCGAGGCCGCGATCACGTACCAGATCGCCACGGCCTGGAAGCCGCGGCCGCCGTGCCAGGTCAAATGCTGCGGCGGCAGCGCGTCGCGCAGGAAATCCCAGCCGCCGAACTTCGCGACGCACACCGGCACCAGCACCATGAAGCCCAGGAACATCAGGACGAACTGCACGATCTCGGTGCCGACCACCGCGCGCAGGCCCCCGCGCACCACGTAGCCCACCGACAGCACCATGCCGATCACGGCGCCGAGCCACAGCGGCCAGCCCAAGGCCATCTCGACCAGCACGCCCATCATCAGCACGTAGGGGGCCGGCACCGTCATCACGAAGATCGCGCCCGCGCCCACCGCCGCGGCGCGCGTGCCGTAGCGCTCCTGCAGCAGGTCGGGCATGGTCAGCGCCCGCCCGCGGCGCGCGCGGCCGGCCAGGACCAGCGCGAAGACCAGGGCGTAGAGGTAGTAGGGCGCCCCGAACACGAGCCAGTTGCTGACGCCGTAGGTCCAGGCGTACTCGCCGACGCCCAGGATGCCGCCGTACCAGGTCGAGACCGTGGTCGCCACGAAGGCGGGCAGGGTCAGGCGCCGGCCGGCGAGCAGGTAGTCGGTCTCGTCGCGGGCCGGCGCGCGGAACAGGCGCAGCACCGCGTAGGCCAGGAACAGGGCGTAGGCGACGACGATGATCATGGGGCGGCGGCACCCCGCCGCACAATCAGCAGCAGCGAGCCCTCGCCGACCGTCAGCCGGACGGGCCCCGCGACGACCTCGTTGGAGATGGTGGCCGGGCCGCGGCCGTCCACCACGGCGTCCCGCAGGAGGTAGCGGACGCCCTCGCAGGCGACGCCGCGCGCACCGCCTGGCAGCGGCAGCAGCGAGAGCGCGGTGCCGGGGGGCAGGTCCCAGGCGAAGGACTCGCCTGCGCCCACCCGCACCGTCGCCGTCCCGGCGTCCGCCAGCAGCAGGCGCAGCCGGCCGGACCAGCGCTCCGGCAGCAGCGCGTTGTGCAGGGCGTGGTCGAGCAGGCCGCCGCCCCCGCCCAGCAGCACGGCTTCGCGGCAGCCCTCGCGCACGGCGAAGGCCAGGGCTTTCTCCGCGTCGGTCGTGTCCTCGTGCACGTCGCGCAGCACCGTCACGCCGTCCGGCACGTCCCGCACGCCCGCGCCCAGGGTGTCGAGGTCGCCCACGATCGCGTCCGGCAGGCGCGGCAGCGCGGCGTAGGGCCGGCCCGCCGCGTCGGCGCAGAGGAAGAGGTCGGCGAGCGCCAGGTGCGCGGCCAACAGGCGCGTCGGCGGCGGGTCGCCGTCGGCCAGCACGACGGCGCGCTTGCCGCGTTTCGGCAGCAGGATCGCGTCGAGCGCGCCCGCCGGGCCGTCAGAAGTCATAGCGCACCCCCGACTGGAAGCTGCGGCCGGCGGCGGGGATCAGGTACCGGCCGCCGTACCAGTAGCCGTTGGTCTCGTACTCCTCGTCCAGGAGGTTGCGCACGTCCAGGGAGAAGCGCGCACCGCGCAGGCCGCTCGCCAGATCGGCCAGATCCAGGCCCGCGCTGACATCGAGGGTCGCGTAGCCGTCGATCGTGCGCTCGCCGCGGCCCGTGGCGTCCAGGTGCTGGCGGCCCACGCTGCGCAGCCGCAGGCGGGTGTCGAGGGCGCCGAAGTCCGAGGCCAGGGTGATGCTCGCGAGGTGGCGCGGGAACAGCGGGATCGGGTTGCCGGAGTAGTCGAAGCTGCCGCTCTCCCAGCTGTCCGGATCGAGGGTCGCGACGTAGGCGTCGAACTCGTCCCAGCTGCGCGAGGCGGCCACCCGCAGCTCGTGGCGGTCCGCCAGGCGCGCGGCCAGGCCCAGTTCCAGACCCCGGTGCAGGGTGCGCTCGGCGTTGCCGCGGATCGCGGCGCCTTCGTCGTCGACCGCCCCGTAGGGCACGATCTCGTCCGTGAAGTCCATCCAGTAGCCGTTCAGCGTCCAGCTCAGCCGCTCCGCGCGCCACGACCAGCCCAGCTCCCAGTCGACGGCCTTCTCCTCGCGGACGTAGGGGTCGGACCACTGCACGTAGTCGGTGTCCCCGTCGCCGTCCTCGTCCACGCCCCTGCCGGTGCGGAACAGCGGCGCGACGCCCAGGTCGTCGGGCCCGTACCAGGTGTCGTACAGCTCGCCGTCGGTCGGTTCGCGGCGGGTCACGCCGACGTGGAGGTAGGCGGCCGCGCGCCCGCCCCAGGGCCGCGCCGGCAGCTCCCAGTGCACGCCGCCCTTGGGGTTGAACCAGTCGTAGCTCACCTCGTAGGCGTGGCGGTCCTCGCCGGTGAAGTTGCCCAGCTCGGCCTGCCGGAAGACGTACCGCTTGTGCTGGAGCTGCAGGTCGGCGATGAGGGTGAGGCCAGGCGCCGCTTCGAACATCGTGTTGACGAAGACGCTCTGCGCCTGCTTGTCGCCGGTGTAGCGGTAGTAGTCGACACCCTGCAGGCCGTCGGCGACGCCGGCCACCGACAGCACGTCGCCGTGGTGGTCGCTGTGGAAGTCGTAGAGGTCGCCGCCGAGGATGGTGCGGCCGCCGGCGTGGCGGATCTCCAGGTGGGGCACCCAGCCGAGCTGGTCCTTGTCCACGAGCTTGCGGCGCACGAGGTCGACCTCGTCGTCGGCTCCGATTCCCAGCGAATGGTCGAGGCTGTAGTCGCCGGCCGTCACCCCCTCCTTCAGGTTCTCGTAGAATCCCTCGCCGTGGATCAGGTAAGCGGCCTGCACCAGGGTCACGCGGTCGGACAGGGTCCAGCGGTGGTGCAGCTCGTAGTGCGGCTGCCGGAAGTCGTCGACGGCGTGCGGGTAGGTCTCGGGGTTGGACCGCCGGTCGATCAGCAGGTCCGCCTCGGCGGCCGCGTTCCAGCCGTGCTTGCTCACCTCGTGCCCGGTGTAGACGTTGGCCTGCAGGGAGTGCCGCTCGCCGAGCCAGCGCCCGCTCCAGAACGCGCCCCACAGGCGGCTGCCGGTGCGGTCGCGGTAGCCGTCGCTGACGATGCGCGACCAGCGGACGGCGCTGCTGAAGCCGTCGCCGACCGGGCCGGTCTGCCAGGCGGCCGAGCCGCGCCAGGTGCCGAAGCTGCCGCCCTGCACGGCGACGCGGCCGCCGGCCTCGTCGTCGAACTGCTCGGTGACGAGGTTCACGGTGCCGCCGACGGCGGTCGTCGCGCCCAGCGAGTTGGTGATGCCGCGCTGCACCTGCACGTCCTCCAGCGACGCCGCCAGGTCGGGCACGTCCACCCAGTACACCTGGTGGTCCTCGGGATCGTTCAGCGGGATGCCGTTGATCATCACGCCCACGCGCTTCTGGTCGAAGCCGCGGATGTTCAGGTAGGTGTAGCCGACGCCGTTGCCCGCGTCGGAGGTGGCGTGCAGGCCCGGGGTGTCCTCGAGCAGCAGGGGCAGGTCGGCCGCGCCCAGGCGGTCCCGCAGCTCCGCGGCGGTGATGTCCTGCTGGCTGAGGCGGACCCCGGCGCCGTAGCGCGAAGCCGTGACGACGACCTCGGGAGCCCAGGTGAGGGTGTCCGGGAGTCCCGCGGTCGGAGATGCCGTCGGAGCCGCCGTCGCGGCGGCGGCCGTGGGCAGCGGGCAGGCGAGGGCCGCGACGCAGAGGCCGGCGGCGACGAGACGCGCCATGATGGTTCCTCCCTAGCGGGCCTGGGAACCGGCGCCTGAAAAGCAAACGCCGGCTCCATCGAGGGGGCCGGCCGCATGGCGGTCGTTGCAGATTCCCGTTTCCCTACGCCGGCATGACCCGGGTCAGGTTCCAAGGGTCTCTCTCAGGCCTCGAAGGCCACCCCTAACGGTTGACCGGCCCACCATAGGCCGGCCGTCGCGGCGTGTCAAGGGATGGCGGGGCGGCTTCGGCCGTGCTAACGTCTGCCACTGGTCGCGAGAACGACACGAACGGAGCCGCGCCTTGAACGACACGATCGCCGATGCCGCCGCCCCGACCCTGGAACTGCTGCGCGACGCGCGTCTGTTCGTGCGGCGCGCGGGCGCCCTGGCCCGCCTCGAGAGCGAGCGGACGGCCCGGATCCGGCTGACGGCCGACCAGATCCACCACCCGGACGCCCCGGGCGATGTCGTGGTCCGGCACGGCCGGCTGCGGCTGTCCGAATTCCTGGGCGACGGCCGGGAGGTCTGCCGCGCGGTGCTGCAGGCCGGGTTCTGCTTCACGATCCACGGTCCCGCGGCCGCGCGGACCGGGACGCCGCTGGACGTCTGCGTGCTGATGGCCCTGGGCGACGCCGAACTGTGGCGGCTGCCCCCCGGCACGTTCGCGCGGCTCGACGCGACCACCGACCACCTCGCCGAGGAGTACCGATGACCGACCGCCGTCGCCCCCACACCCCGCTGGTCCTGTGCATCCTCGACGGCTTCGGCTGGCGGACGGGCCCCGGCTCCGAACACGGCAACGCCATCGCGCTGGCGAAGCCGGCGTTCTACGAGAGCCTGCTGGCCGACTACCCGCACACGACCCTGCACTGCCACGGGCTCGAGGTGGGCCTGCCCGAGGGCCAGATGGGCAACAGCGAGGTGGGCCACCTGACGATCGGCTCCGGCCGCGTCATCGACCAGGACCTGAACCTGGTGACGCGCAGCCTCGCGAGCGGCGCCTTCGACGAGCACCCCGCGTGGCGCGGCCTGGTCGCGGGACTGCACCGGCGCGGGGGGCGGCTGCACCTGCTGGGCCTGGTCTCTGACGGTGGCGTCCACTCCCACCTCGACCACCTGAAGGAGATCGTCCGGATCGCGGCCGGTCAGGGCGTCGACGAGATCTTCATCCACGCCTTCCTGGACGGGCGGGACACCGACCCCCACGGCGGCCGGCAGTACGTTCAGGACCTGGAGGACACGCTGGCCGGCCTCGGCCGCGGCCGGATCGCCACCGTCGGCGGCCGCTACTACGGCATGGACCGCGACAAGCGCTGGGACCGGGTCGAGAAGGCCTGGCGCGCGATGGTCCAGGGCGAGGGGGAGACGGCGACCGGCGCCGTCGCGGCGATCCTGGATTCCTACGCGGGTGGGGTCACCGACGAGTTCATGCTCCCGACCGTGATCGTCGACGAGGCCGGCGCCCCCGTGGCGACGGTCCGCGACGGCGACGCCGTCTTCTTCTGGAACTTCCGCTCCGACCGGGCGCGCGAGCTGACCTGGGCGTTCAACGTGGACGGTTTCGACGGCTTCCCGCGGCCGGTCCGTCCCGCCGTGGACTACCTCTGCATGACGGTCTACGACGAGAGCCTCGGCCTGCCGGTCATGTTCGACCCCGAAGCCCCCCGCGACCTGCTGGCCGACGTCCTGGCCGCGCACGGCGTGCCCAACCTGCGCACCGCCGAGACCGAGAAGTACGCCCACGTGACCTACTTCTTCAATGGCGGGCGCGAGGAGCCGTTCGCGGGCGAGGACCGCCGGCTGGTGCCCTCGCCGAAGGTCGCCACCTACGACCTGCAGCCCGAGATGAGCGCGCCGGAGGTCGCCGGGATCGTCCTGGACGCGCTGGCCGCCGGCCTCCACGAGGTGATCGTGGTGAACTTCGCCAACGGCGACATGGTGGGCCACACCGGCGTGCTGGAGGCGGCGGTGTCGGCGGTCCGCACCCTCGACGGGCTGCTGGCGCGGATCGTGCCGGAGGTGCTGGCGCGCGGCGGCGTCCTGCTGTTGACCGCCGACCATGGCAACTGCGAGGAGATGATCGCCCCGGACGGGCGTGTCCTGACCAACCACTCCCTGAACGACGTGCCTTTCGTCCTGGTCGGACGGGAATTCGCCGGCCGCGACGGGGCCCTGGACGGCCGCGCCGATGCCGGTTTGCGCGACATCGCCCCGACCATGCTCGACCTGCTCGGGCTGCCCCGGCCGGACGCCATGACCGGCCGGTCCCTCCTGGCGCCCTGATTTCGAACTCGTAAATTCAATAAAAGGGGCCGTTCACGCGGCCCCTTTGTCACATGGTGTGAAAAACCTGCGAAGTTGTAGACAAATCAAGGGTTCCGATGTATCATCTTGCGTGCACAGAGTCATGGGCCGCGATCCACTTTCCACGCTTCATATTCCTGAACTTGACGCCTGGATCCGACTCCCAACTCGTGCCCTGCGCGGGAAACGTGTGTCCGAAGCAGAGGAGAGAGACAGCATGAAGCGATTGATCCAGAGCGCCTTGGCGCTCGCCGTCATCGTGTGCGTGTCCGGCATTGCCGCCGCCCAGACGATCGACGACATCCAGTACTACAACCCGACGACCGGCGCTCCGGCCAGCCCCTACAACGCCACGACCCAGACCGTCGAGGGTCGGGTCTACGTCGTCAAGGGCACCTACAACGCCGGTTCCCACTACATCCTGGACGATTCCGGCAACGGCATCGCCTTCTTCAACTCGGCGGCCCCCCCGCTGACCTACGGCGACCGCGTCTCGGTCACCGGCACCGTCGGCATCTTCCAGGGCGAGATCCAGCTCTCCCCGGCGCCCACGGTCACCTTCCTCGGCGCCGAGGCCGTCCCGACGCCCGTCGTGATGACCATCGCCCAGGCCAAGTCCGACTACGAGAACGTGGGCAAGTTCGTCTCGCTGTCCGGCCTGATCGCGACGTTGCCGGCCTCCGGCCAGTTCAAGCTGCACTCCGGCACCGACAGCATCATCGTCTACATCGATTCCGACACCGGGATCAACCTGGGCGCGGTCGCGATCGGCGACAGCTACACCATCATTTCGCCGCTGGTCAACTACACGGGCGGCATCATGGAGCTGAAGCCCCGCCGCCAGGCCGACCTCATCGAGGGTTCTGGCCCGATCATCGACATGATCAACTGCGCCGACTGGACCCCGCTGGCCAGCGACCCGATCACCGTCACCGCGACGATCACCGACGACGTCGCCGTGGCTTCCGCGGCGCTCTACTACCGCGACGACTCCGGCGACAGCACCGGCGTCTTCCTGAGCGCCGCCATGAGCAACATGGGCGCCAACGTGTGGTCGGCGACCATCCCCGGCGGCTTCCTGGGCCGTCAGGTCGACTTCTACGTCCGGGCCCTGGACGGCAACGGCAACATCTCGCTGAACCCGGGCGACGCCCCGGCCGGCTGGTACGAGGTCGCGGTGGGCATCACGTCCATCCACGACGTGCAGTACGTCGACCCCGCGACCACCCCGCAGAACTCGCCGTTCACGGGCCGCGTCGTCAACGTGCAGGGCATCGTGACGGCCGGCACCGGCGACGCCGGTTCGACCAGCAAGTTCATCATGCAGGACGGCTCGGGCACCTACAGCGGCCTGCTCTGCTACGAGGGCACCGCCGCCAACTTCCTGCTGCCCGGCGACGAGGTCCAGGTCGGCGGCTACATCGAGGAGTACTTCGGCCTGACCGAGATGAACCCGCACAACGGGTCCGCGATCGAGCTGGTCTC
>JAURXS010000187.1 GCA_030654305.1 bacterium
ACAGGCCGGCGAGGAAGCAGCCCAGCGTGTTGACCACCAGCGTGCCGCCGGGGAACGAGGGCGGGAACCAGCGCTGCGCGACGCCCGACAGGCCGTAGCGGGCGACGGCGCCCAGGGCGCCGGCCGCGGCGATGGCCAGCAGGCGCGTCACGGCGCGACCCCGGCGGTGGTCGGCGGCGGCGGCGGCGGCGGCGGCGATGACGGCATCTTGGGCACGCGGATGCGCAGGCAGACGAAGAAGCCCGCCACGGCGATCGCGCCGGCCAGCAGGAACACCCACTGGAAGCCGTAGCGCTCCCAGATCCAACCCGAGAGGATCGGCAGGCTCATGGCCACCACGTGGTCGATGGTGATGCCCAGGGCGATGGTCGGGGTGATGTCGGCGGGATCCTCGGCGATCTTCTTGAGGTAGGTCGTGCGCGCCACGCGCAGGGCGAACAGCACGCTGTCCAGGACGTAGGCCGCGTACAGCAGCTTCACGTCGCCGGCGAAGGCGTACACCAGGCAGACGCCCAGCAGCAGCAGCTCGTCGGCCGCGAGCACGGTCCGCTCCCCCAGCCAGTCGATGACGTCGCCCAGCAGCGGGCGCAGCACGATGCCCAGGGCCGCGGCGATCACGTACAGCACGGCGATGGTCTCGACCGTGACGCCGTGCCGACTGACCAGCACCCAGCCGCCGAAGGCCAGGAAGATCTGCTTGCGCACCCCGAACAGGGCGCTGATGGCGTAGAACAGGTGGTAGCGCCGCTTGTAGACCAGCCGCCGCGACCGCGTCCCGGTCCGTCCGATCTGCAGCCGCAGGTAGAACCAGCCCGCGGCCGCCGCGCAGACCGCGGCCAGGCCGTAGAACAGGTCGTAGCGGTCGCCCACCTGCCGCGCGATGAGCCAGACGCCGGCCACGCCCACGATCGTGCCCAGGTTGCGGGCGCCTCCCAGCTGGCCGAGGCGGCGCCCCTCGTTGCCGCTGCGGGCCAGGGTCAGGCCCAGCGGACCCTCCACGGCGAAGATGATGTGGTCGCCGAGGCTCCAGATCATCAGGAAGGCGACCAGGGGCAGGGTGCCGCCCGCGAGCAGCCCGAGGCCCAGCGCGCCGCCCGCGGTCAGGATCATCGCGGCGGCGGCCATGCGCGCCTCGCACATGAAGGTCAGCAGCGCAGCCGAGATGAACATGATCAAAAATCCCGGCAGCTCGCGCGGCAGCTCGATCCAGCCGCGCGCCCCGGCGTCCAGGGCGTGGACGTCGCTGAGGTAGTTGTTGAAGGTGGACTGGAAGACGCCGGCCGCCGCCCCGAAGCAGAGCGT
>JAURXS010000188.1 GCA_030654305.1 bacterium
CGCTTCGTCGTCGAGACGGCGGGCGGCATCGTCCGGGCGGGCAACGAGCCGGCGACGGGGTGGCGAGAGGGCGCGCCGCGCGAGACTTCCTACCTCGACTACGACACCGGCCGCACGTGGCAGACGGCGCTGCTGAAGGACGGCGGGCGCTGCACGGTGGAGACGGCCTTCGCGTCGCTGACGCCGCTGGCGCCGACCGACGAGACGGCGACCATCCTCGGCCGTGCCTGCCGCAAGTCGACCTGCGAGATCCGGTCGAACCGGATCGAGGTCTGGCACACCGAAGGCGACGACGAGCGGGGCACGCCGTCGACCAACCTCGTGGCGCCGCGGGGGCTGGTGCTGCGGATCGTGCGCAACGGGAACTACGAGATCGTCGCGCGGTCGATCGAGCCGGCGACGGGCGAGCCGGTCCGGCTGCCGGCCGCGTGGGGCGACGTGGTCGACCTGCCCGCCTACCGCGCGCGGGTGGCCGGCAGCTGGGTCACCACGGTGCCGGTCTTCGAGGGCGAGACCATCAACTTCGGCCAGGAGATCGCGCCGCCCGCCGCGGACGACCCCGCCGCCCCGCGCAGCCCCGTCTACCACCACGCCGGCGGCACCGTGATCCTGCGCCGCGTGCGCCTGCCGCAGGACCTCGACGACGCGACGATCATCGCCGAGCTCGTGCAGTACAGCCGCGGCGACGCCTACGACCGCACGGGCTCGGTGTTCGTCGTGCCCGCCGCGCGCGACGGCGACCGGACGACCTTCCTGGACGCGCTGCGCCGCGGCATCGGGGTCCTGCCGACCGTCACCGGGCGGGACGGCCGGATCTACCAGGGCATCGTCGCCACCGGCGACTACCAGCCGCCGGTCGAGCTGCTGCGCTTCATCACGCCGTTCGGCGTGCGCCACTTCAACGACCAGGTCACGGTGTGCGGGATCGCCTGGGAGGACTCCGCCGTCTACCGCGCGGACGTGACCGACCTCGCGCCGGTCCTGCGCGGCGACGCGTGGATCGGCGTCTTCATCGGCAACTACGACCAGGGCGGGCACGCCGTCAGCCTGACCCTGCGCTACCACCCCAACCGGCGCGAGGCCGAAGCCGGGGAAGCGCCGCGGCGCTTCGCCCTGCCGCTGTTCAACACCTGCAACGTGCTGGAGATGGCGGGCCAGGAGTACGGCCGGATCTTCGCCGCCGACTCGCTCACCGTCGACTTCGAGGTGCCGGACGGCGCCCGCGACTGCGTGCTGCGGTTCATCACCACCGGCCACGGCGGCTGGGAGAACGGCGACGAGTTCGTGCCGAAGGTGAACGAGATCCTCATCGACGGGCGCACCGCGGCGCGCCTCGTCCCCTGGCGCAGCGACTGCGGCGCCTACCGCCGTCTCAACCCCGCCTCGGGCAACTTCTGGAACGGGATGAGCTCGTCCGACTTCAGCCGCTCGGGCTGGTGCCCGGGCGCGGCCGTGAGCGCGGTGCCGGTGCCGCTGCCGGGGCTGACGCCCGGCCGCCACACGGTGCGCGTCGCGATCCC
>JAURXS010000189.1 GCA_030654305.1 bacterium
GGCGATGGGTCGTGAACATGTTCGGCGCTCCTTGTTGTTGGTGGTCCGTCCCACGACGGTGGTCGCAGCCGCCGTGCCCGGGTGGGCCATGCCAATCAAACGCTGTAATGTATTATATATTAATGCGTTAGGATCGCCGCCCCGTGAGCGTCTTCGAGCGGACGATCGCGGCGGATCTTCACACCCGTGGCGCCGTCGCGACGCTCGGCATTGACTTCCCTGCCCCGAATGCCCTCAATGTGTCGGTCGCGATCGCCGGACTCGAGTGACTGCGGAGGCCTCCATGATCCACATCGTGCTGGGCATGCACAAATCGGGCACCACCCTGGTCTCCCAGATCCTGCACCACTCCGGCGTCGACATGGGCGACTTCGACGAGTCGGTCAGCTACGACCGCGGCAACAAGTACGAACGGGCGTCGGTGCTGGCGCTGGACATGGACATCCTGGGCGCGCCCGACGACGAGGTGCTCGACCTGGGCGTGCGCGGCCCTCTGCGGTTGTCCGAGGCGCAGCGCGTGCGCATGCGGGAGATCATCGCCGACGGCCAGTCCCGCCACGCCGACTGGGGCTTCAAGGACCCGCGCCTGACCCTGGTCTACGACCTCTGGGCGCGGGAGCTGCCCGAGCACCGCCTCATCGCCGTCTACCGCGACCCGGCCGAGGCCTGGCCGCGCTTCAAGTGGCGGGGCCGGCGCCTCTACCATACCAATTTCGCGCGCGCGTCCGCCTTCCTGGACCGCTGGCACGAGCACAACGAGTGCCTGCTGCGCCTGGCGGGCGAACCGGGAAGGAACGTCCTGTTCCTGAGCTACCACGAACTGATGTCCAACGACGCGGAACTCCAGCGCCTGCGCGATTTCGTGGGCCGCGACCTGGTCGACCGCCGCCAGAGCGGCCTCTACCGCGGCCGCCCTCACCCCGACGTGTTCCTGCGCGCCGCCTCCTGGTGGCGCGACCGCCGCACGGGCCGCCCGGCCGCCGCCGTCCTCGCCGACCTCGACGCCGCCCGGCGCTGAGCGGCGCGCGTCACGTTTTCCCCCCGCGGCCGTATACCCCGGATGTACCCGCACGACCCGGAGGCACGCGACCGCCATGGATCCCCGTCGAGAACTGCGTGACCGACGCCACGCCCGCCTGTTGCAGGCGGCGTGCGGCGGCGACCAGGAGGCGTTCCGGCGCCTCTACGCGGAGCTCTACGACCCCGTGGCCGGGTTCCTCGGGCGGCGACTCGCTTCCCCGCACGACGTCGAGGATCTGATCTCCACGGTCTTCCACCGCTTCCTGAAGAACCTGTCGGGATTCGATCCCCGGAAGGGATCGGTGCTGGGTTGGGTCCTGGCCATGGCCCACCACGCGCTGGTCGATCACCTGCGGTCCGTCCGCGAGACCGAGCCGGTGGACGCGCTGGCCGGGACGTTGGCGGGCCCCGCGGCCGATCCGTTGGCCGACCTCATCCGCGACGAGGACCGCGACCGCGTCCGCGCCGGGCTGCTGCGGCTGCCCGACGGGGACCGCGGCCTGATGGCCCTGCGCTACGGGGACGGGTTGCGCCACCGGGAGATCGCCGCGTTGACGGGACTGAGCGAGGCCGCCGTCCGGCAGCGCCTCTCGCGCGCCCTGCGCGAGCTGCGCCGCCACGTGCGCGGTCCGCACACCTGCGAAGGCGAGGTGGACTATGCGACGCAATGAACTGGAGAGGGCGTTGCGTTCCCTGCACGCGTCCCCGGCGCGCCCCCCGGCGCGGCACCGCGGAGCGTTGCAGGAGGACCTGCTCGCCCGCCACCGTGAACTTCATCCCCGGAGAGGGAGGCCCTTCATGAACCGCATGAGCTATTGGACCCGCCCCGCGCTGGCCGTCATGATCCTGCTCGCGCTGGGCATCGCCGCCTGCACCGTGCCCACGAGCTACGAGGTGGGGATGGGGCAGAAGCTCGCCATCAAGCTGCCGGCGTCGGTCGCGAAGGACGGCGGCCTGGAGCAGCCGCTGCAGGAGATCACCGACTACCTGAACACGCTGCCCGGCGTCGAGCAGGCCGGCGTCGCGGTCCGCATCATGGGCGGGGAAGTGTCCCTCGAGCTGATGGTCTGGGGACAGAACCTCGCGGCCGACGATCTCGCCGGCGACCTGCGCGCCCGCTTCCCCCTGCTGGCCGAGGCCGAGATCGCGAGCGAGGAACTGGCCGGCACCGTGCACGGCTCGCTGGCCGAAGCCTTCGGGCACACGGCCATCGGCCTGGAAGTCAGCGGCGAGACGGCCGAGGAAGTCCGCGAGCAGATCCTCGAGCAGCTCGCTGCGCAGGGCTTCGGCGGCGACGCCCAGGTCGAGGTCGTCGACGGCGAGGACGGCCAGCGGCGGGTCAGGATCGAGCTGCACGACACCTGCATCGCGGATTCGGCGGGCAACGAGCTCGTCGTGGAGATGAAGTAGCGGCGGCGCGGTCTTCGCGAGGCGATGGCGGCGGGGTCCGGGCGCGGCGCGCGCGGACCCCGCCGTGTCGTATCAGTCCCCCGCGACGTACTCGAAGGGCCGCTCCAGCAGCAGTTCGCGGTTCCAGTAGACCTTCACCGCGTACGTGCCGGGCTCGCGCTTGCGGTCCGGCGCCACGTTCAGCCGCGAGGAGACGGTGAGGTCGGGGGCGGGGCCGACGACGGCCTCTTCCG